>CAYWRB010000054.1:0-11396 GCA_964460025.1 uncultured Hungatella sp. | reverse complement strand
ATAGCAGAAAGGACATCTTCTGCAGGTCTGTAATTTCCCTGGTTTGCATGGTCTCTGGAGGTTTTTAGTTTCTCTAGCAGTTCTTCTTCCGTCAATGATTTAAAAGGATTGTATTCCTCAGATTTTCTTTTAATCTCAAAGGGAAATCCATCGTAAGCAACGGCCTGCGTCAGAAACATTCGAATAGCGGCGGTCGTATCTGTTCCCAAATCTTTAAATAAACGGTCGGCTTTGATTTTTAATTCATCATCAACCCTGACCTGTATTGTACTTGCCATAAAAATTCCTCCAGTCCTGTTGTCGCTGAAATATATATAAAATATAATGCTAAATCATTGCTTAGTCAATATATTTATATAAGAAAAGCAATCATATTTTATTTAGAATTTTTTAATATTTAAATTCTTGACGAACACCGTCCGGAACGGTATACTGATAATGTGTTCGGCAGATTATCTCTGATTTGCCGGTTTTCTGGAATTTCTATATTCCTGTGTGATGATTCATCACAATATCAGACATGAATAAAAATGATAAAGATTGAGGTGATGCCTTTGGGTGCGGACAGATGATTGTTGGCATGTATATTCGAAACGCTTAACGATATACGGAGGTTAGGATAATTTGAGAAAAGGGAAAGCAGGAAAGAGTGCGGTCCTGTTTATTGGAATGGTCCAGGCAGTCTTACACACCTGTTTTCTTTCCTATGGGGCAATGGGAGAGCCTGTGTCCAACCGGCTGGAGAATGACAGGCAGATTCTGTCCGAAGCCGGCCAATGCCTGAGGGAAGGAAGACAGGAAGGGGAATTCTATGTCATTGGAAGGAACTATGTGCCGGAAGGAACGGTTTTGGAAAGCTTCTACGGGGATTCGCTGGAATATTCCAACACTCTGGAAGAAACAGGAAGTGAAGACCAGGAGCCTTACTATAAGATGAGATTTGCAGTGAAATGGAAAGATACGAAGGAGGAAAAACAGGAAAAACCAAAAGAAGAAGGGGAAGAAAAAAGGTATTGGAACATAGGGGATACGGTGGTCAGAGAGCTTGACGGCAGACAATATGTATTTCGCTGTATTGACCAGAACTATAAAACGAAAAGCACCTCCGAACAGACAGGGGCTTTATTTCTCTGCGATACCGTAATCCCGGCAGATACAGATTCTGCTTATCAATATGAAAAGCAGAAGGACGGAAGCTACCAATACGTATTTTATCCGGGACCGGTGGTGAATTTTGGTGATTCCAGTGACTACAAATATTCGAAAATCCGCAGGTGGCTGAAGTCCCAGGAAGACCACGTAACAAGTTCCCTGTGGACAGATATCGGAGTATCGCAAAGCTATATGGGGCAGACCAAGTCCGGCAGCTACAGCCAGCTAGAGGAGAAAGAACTTCACAGTCAGTATATAGGAAATCAGCAGATGACTGACCGGCTGTTTATTCTGTCCGTAGATGAGGCGCTGGCATATAAGGAGTATCTGTGGAGATTTGGAATTATGCCTGAAGAGGCAGAGGAGAATCCGGAAAGCCAGAACGGACCTTTTTGCAAAGGATACTGGCTCAGAAGCCCTTACGGGAACGGAATGGAAGAAGACAATGAGATGGTATATATTGTAGATTTAGTAAACGGAAACATACATCCGGAGAAGCGAAAACCTGATGAAGCAACAGGTGATAACTATGGCGGGAATCAGAACGGCGAACAGACGGAAGAATGGAAGGTGACCAGTTCTATCGGAATCCGTCCTGTATTTGTACTGCCTCAGCAGGGATAGAGGAGACAGGAACACCTTTTTGCATCAGCCGCAAAGGCTGAATGCGGAGAAAGCCGAAAGACATATGTAAAAAAGTAGAGAGGAGGACAAGAAATTATGAAATATAGAATTCATAAAGGTATGTGGAAATGGATCTTGTGTGCCGCCGCATGCCTGCAGCTTATACAGCCAGGAGGATTTTCCGCAAGAGCAGAGCAGATTTCCCCCTATAAAACACCGTTGCCATTGCTGAAAAGAATCGCTACTCCCAATAACGTCTTAAAAGACCCATCGGCAGCTCTTCCGAAAGAGGATGCGGCTTCTATGGCAAAACAGATTGGCTTGTCTTTAAAAAATAAAGCGCTGACAGGAGATTTATGGTCTGACTGGGCAGGCGATATCGACTTCCCGGGTGACGGAGATAAGGAGGCACCCTATCAGATTAGTACCTTATCCCATCTCATGGGACTGTCTGAATCTGTGGCTGCCGGGAATTCCTATGAAGGCGAATATTTTGAACTGACACAGGATATTGATTTAGGCGGCATATGGATTAACAACGGAAACTGGAACCCTATCGGATGGTATCAGAATGAAAAGGAGATGACCGGGGAGGTGGCCCACAGCTTTAGAGGCACCTTTGACGGAGGCGGAAACAGAATTTACGGACTGAAGATTTTAGACCCATCCAGGAATTTAAGAAATATCGGCCTGTTTGGCAGTATTCAGGGAGGAACCATAAAGCATCTGACAGTGGAGGCCGATGACATCAGCGGCACGGATCGGATCGCAGTTCTGGCAGGAAGCATCAAAGAGGATACGGTTATCTATGATGTCACGGTATCAGGATACCTTCACGGAGAGGACAGCCAGGACGCCGGTACGGCCGGAACCGCAAGGCACAGAGGGGACGCAGGAGGAATCGCCGGCTATTCTGACGGAGGAAGCAACCGGGTTACTGTTGAAAACTGCAGGGCAGCCGGAATAGTAGTCAATTCCTTATCATCTGACAGTTATGTAGGAGGAATCGTAGGGGAAGCTCATAAGACAGATCTGGTGGACAATCAGGTATATACCCAGGACGGCACGGCTGACCGGATTCAGGGAAAGGGCTATGTAGGAGGCATTGCCGGAAACATGGACCAGACCAATATCTACAATTCCTATGTGGATGGAACTATCGGAGGCAACAAGACCAAGGCCGCAGGAGGAATCACCGGAAAATATGAAAGCGGGAATCTGGTTCTGGCCCGTTTTGCCGGGGATATTTCAAGAACGAACAACGGAGCCGCGGCCTGTGAGGGAACCTTTATAGGAACCAGAGAAAGCAGAGATACCTTTACCTACGGGACAGAAAAAAGCAATAACCTGTCCTACTTATTTACCAACACGGCGGCTAAAGCAAAAAATGTTTTCGGATCTAAAATTGACGGAGACAATTCCTACACCAAAGCAGCCCAGATCGGATACTGGACTGACAACGAGACAAAATATACAATCCTGTCAGGAACCACGGAAACCAAAAGCCAGGAGATGTATTTCTACGAAAAGCTGGAAGAAGGAGTCCGTTCCATTATCACAAGGAAGCTGGGAAATGAATTTACTGCAGAGGGAGCGGCCAGAGACTTAAGATTCCGGCCAGACCATTTTGCGCCGGGATATCAGGGAGAGCCGGTAAGAGGATATCTGCTTTCCGTACCGAGAATCGACGCGAAAAATGCAAACGGAACCTACGATACGGATGTGGCGCTTTTGACGGCCCTTCCCAACGGAAATCAGTCCTATTACCGGAGCATTGACAAGGACCGGGGTGCTGCAGTAGCACCGGGAATTGGAGTAACGGTGGTTACGGCTCCTAAAAACACCAATGAGAACCGGTATCAGATGGTTGTAGACGAGAACCAGGAAGGCGGAGTAAAACCGCCTACCTATATTGATGAGGACGGGCAGCAGGTTCCCATGAATTATGTGGCAGGAGGAAGTTACAGCTTTCTTATGCCGGAAAGGGATACGGAAATTAACGTTCAGTACCGCAAAGTGACGACCCGTCTTTTGGTTTCCCCGGAAGAGACGGAAATTTCCGTGATACATACCAGAAGCGGCGACCGCAAGAATCCGGACACGCTGACAGAGGTGCGAAACGGGGAAGGAACTTTAATTGCCAGGTATTTAAACGGTGTGCCGGACGCCTCGGTGGAGGTTCAGCCCATAGCGGTTCACGGAGAACACAACAGCTATGGAGATACGGCGGACCGCAGCATGAAATGGTCCGTAGACGACCCGGATCTGCTGCAGCTGCCAGCAGCCCAAGGATACACCATGGAGGACGCCAGAATCCTTCCCAATCTTTCAGGTTCTTTTATTCAGGAAATCTTAAATCGAGAAATTCAGACACAGGCAGACAGCCAGTATCAGGAAATCATTCAGCCAACCATCTATGAAAAAAACGGGGTCGTTACGGCGACAACCAATCCGGATACCTCTGTGGACAAACAGCCCGTATACGGAAATTGCCGGGTTACGGTTAAATTTCAGATTCTGGATCAGACCACCAGAAGGGTAGAGGGACTGACTCTGAACAAAAGCGATATGGTCTGTACCATTATCCGGAAACTGACGGGAGACAGAAAAAAACCTAAAGAAGAGCTTATCTGTACCGAGCCGGTGATACTTTCGGCAAAACTGTCCCCGCAGCAGCCATTCTATAAGAACGTTACCTGGAAGGATGAAGAAAGCCAGCAGATTATCACTCTGTCTCCCTCCGGTGAGCATGGAGAAAATGCAGCCGTAGGTATCCGTTATGATGCGGAAGGAAAAGAGAATCCGGCTTGGATTCAGAATGTGATCAATGAAGATAATCAGAAACGGAAAGAGGATCCCTTTGTCAGGCTGTCAGGCTCCGCCAAATATACGGAGACCATAACGGCAACCTCAGAGGACCAAACCAACGGTATCGTCACAGGTGCCTGCCATGTGACCCTGCGATATGTTACATCGGATGAGACTGTGATTCATCCGGAAAAGGTAGAGATCGATAAGAAGCAGGTTGTCTGTGAACTGTCAGTTAGAAAGGAGGGAAACAGCAGTTCCCAGATCATTGCGGAATCAGGGTTCCAGCCAGTACATTTAACCTGTGAAGTAAGTCCTGTGTGCAAAACGGACGACAGCCACAGTCCTTATGAAAACGGTGTCCTGTGGTCCGCATCGGATCCGGATGCCTTGCAGGTAAAGCAGGACGGAACCATCATTCCCAATCGGAATGCAATCTGGATACAGGAAGCATTAAAGAAGGCGCCTTATACGGCGTCAAAAACCGTATGGGTAACTGCCGCGGCAAAGGATAATGGAATTTCCCATAAGATTCCTGTCACTCTGAACTTTCAGGCGGAATGTGTGGAATTTACTGAGGAAAAGGAAGTTTTCAACCTGGTGCTGACGAAAACAGGAAGAAGGTCCAACCCGGTTTACAGCTGGTCCGGGACGGAAGGAAAGGAGAACCCGGCAGTTTCCTATCCTGAGAAAAAGGAAATTTCCTATCAAACTTCGGGCCCGCAGCTGCTTACGGTATCACAGGACGGAATCATGACACCTGTTGTCAATCTGCAGGCGGAGTGGATGAAAAAGGCGCTGTCCTATCCATACAAGTCTTCGGAGACGGTGAAGGTGATGGCTTCCAACGGCAGCTGTGAGGATAGCTGTACGGTTACCTTGAATTTGACGGTGGTGGACAAGACTACTTCTTCCGGTTCAAGCGGAGGCAGTGGAAGCAGCACAGGAAATCTTTCTGCCGGCGGTGCATCGGCAGGAACCGCTCTGTCAGGAGGAAAAGTGCCTTCCATTGCCCCGGCCGGAAGCGTAGCAGGAATCTGGAGTCAGGGGACAGACGGCAGCTGGAGCTTTACCTCCGGCGGACAGATGTGCCGCAATCAGTGGGCCTATATTTACAATCCTTACGCCGACACGGCAAAGGGACAGAATCTGGCTGACTGGTTCCGATTTGACAATGCCGGTCGTATGGTGACAGGCTGGTTTACGGACCAGGATGGAAGGCGGTATTACTTAAATCCCGTATCAGACAACACCCTGGGAAGGATGGTTACAGGGTGGAGCTGGATATCGGGAATAGACGGAAAAAAGAGGTGTTACTATTTTAATGAGATTTCTGACGGAACCAGAGGAGCCATGCTTCGCAGTTCCATTACCCCGGATGGACATTGGGTTAACCAGGACGGGGCATGGGCAGTCAATGGGACGGCGGTTTTAAAGTAGGAAAGGACAGGCAGTTATGGAACGGAAGGTAAAACGTGTTTGGTCCGGTATTTTGGCATGGCTCTGCTTATGGATGCTGATGCTTCCTCTGTGCCGCCCCGGCGTATTTGTAAGTAAAGCGGCGTCGTTCAGAGGAAAAAATATCTGGACCAACGGAGCGGAGACTATCTTCGGGCGGAACCGAAACTGGATGTATAAGTGGACAGACGGATGGCAGATGACATTCTGTATCGCACCAAGGAACCATATGGGAAATACGATCACGGCGGAGGCACGCCGGACCAACATTGATGACGAAAACATTCCTTACATCAAAAGTAAAGAAGATTATGAGAAACTGGCAATGATCTGCTCCTGGTATGACTCCAATGGCTCCATCCATGCTGACAATGCCACTTATGCCGCCGCCCAGGCAGGCGTATGGGCGATTATGGAGGATGGATGGGAGAGCGGTGACTCCGTAGCCGGGTTAGTATCCCGGCATGTGCCAGGCACCTACGAAAAGTGGGAGAAGCTGAAAGCCTATGTGGAAAATACGGAAGGCGGCGGCAGTGACAGTGGACTTCCGGACTGGTGTTCGGTTTCGCCTGTTTCCGGAAAAACTCAGCAGATGATTCCGGACAATGGGGTGTGGACGGCTTCCGTGGATATCTCTTCTGTTCCCCAGCTGGCAGCCCTTAACTGGACGTTTGAAGGAGACAGCACAGGATGGGGCAAATCCGTATCTGACGGAAAAATGATTTTCACTTACAATGGGACTTCCCAGCAGGAGATGACCGTGTCGGCACAGCTGCCTGACCAGCTTAAAGGTTTTGCTAAGAATACCACCTCTCTGAATATCTACATTCCCAAGGGAGACCGAAGCCGGATTCAGGCGATGATTTCTGCCGGACCCTTTGAGGCAAAGATTTATGTCAGGCTGACGTTTCAACCAAGGACTGTGGAAAGTGAGGTACCGGAGGTTAAAGTTTACCGCCATACGGAAGACTTTGACGCTCATTATAATTTTGAAATAAAAAAATACTGTGCAGAGACCGGACAGACTCTGGAAGATTCTGTGTTTCAGATTCAGGAGGCCTTTGACGGGAGCCAGGTTCATGGGAAACTGGTCTCGGAACAGATGCTTCCAAAACCGGCCCTTTGGACAGATTTTAAGATTTGCGGGGAAGCGGCAACCGATCAGGACGGATATGTTTCCCACAGGGACGAGAAAACATACGAATATTCTAAAACTTACTGTGATGGTCATCCGGAGCCGGAATATATGGATGTGCCGGAGCTCTCCGAAGACGAGGGAGGTGACAACTCAGCGGAAATTGCCGCTGTGGAGGAGGCCAATGAAATGCTTCATGCACAGTGGGAAGCATTGGTAGAAGCCTGTGAGGAAGAAACGGATTTTCACAGTATGGAGCCTGGAGAAGGGTTGGAGATGATGCTTAAGGACCGGGATGAAACGTATGAGCAGTTTATCGCCTTGAAATATGATTATACGGTTCAGGAGATTCAGGCCAGATATGGTTATATCCGCCATGGACTTCATCCGGATGATGAGAAGATTCCTGTGGTGAGAATGGAATCTTCAGAGGCAGGTGCAGGATATGAAATTATAGAGCGGGAGGTGGTAATGAATAAGGATGCCGGATTCCGGACAGAGAATGATGGAGAGAATGACAGAGGGGATGAGGATTTTGTGTCGGAAGTGGAAGAAACCTCAGAGGATCCGGCAGATAACCAGTCAGTCAGGAGAAAGAACTTTATGGCTGGCATGGACAAAAGCAGAATAACAGCCCATATCGGGAAAGCCACGGAAAATAATGTGGTGACAGCTACAGGCAGCAATGCCATAGAAACAGATAGGCCAGGTTGTGCCGTAAGAATCGCGGAAGCAGCATATGGCTCAGCAAGAGACAGGGAGTCTGAGGATGACTGGACATCTGGGGGAGACGTGTCACTGCCGGAGCCTGTAGACGACGATGTCCCATGGATAGAGCCGGCTGGTACGGCGGATAAGACCGGGTATACATTTTCCATATATAATCACCGCACGGAGGGGGAACTGCACATCAATAAAAGGGATCTGGAGCTGTGGAAAGGAGAATCTGCAGATTACGGCAGCTACGGACAGTCCCAGGGCGACGCTACCTTAGAAGGGGCAGTCTATGGCCTTTATGCGGCAGAAGATATCCTTCATCCTGACGGCAAGACAGGCATCATATACCGGAAAGGCGATTTAGCGGCCGTTGCCACGACGAATCTGAAAGGAGACGCACATTTCCTGGCATACACGGAGGAAAGCGGCGTATCAAAGGCAGCGGCGGCACTGCAGGGCCATCCGATTATACTGGGACAGTACTATGTAAAAGAGATCTCCCGCTCCGAGGGCTATGAACTGTCCGTCTATGGAGCGGATCGGCAGATCAGCAATGTGCACACGGACAAGGCGGAAAGAGATACCATAGGAACTGCAAAGGTTGTCACGGCCATGACCCATCCTGTTGACATGCATGACGGCTCCTGGCTTGAATTCGATGTGACCTGCCAAAACACGACGGAAGGCTTTGATCTTCTGATCAGCGGGTATCCACAAGGAGCATCCTTTTATCGCTCCAACATAAAGGAGACTGCCAGCGGGGAGCAGGTAGTCACAGGTTCTCATCTGGTGGCCACTGGGGAATATGAAAGAGCCTCGGAGGGTGAGTACCGTCTAGACGGAGAGGGAAATTACATTCCGCTCTTGGATGACCGGGGAAATCCTGTTTGGGATAAGGATCATCCGGTTTGCGGAGTTTACCATGTCACCAGGCGTCTTAACTATTATCCGGACAGAATACCGGCTCCCCAGGTAGATCCGGGAAAATGGGCGGATTCCGGCCAGGCGGATCCGGAGTATGTGAAGGAAGAAGCCAATTCCATGCTGAAACAGACCGGATATTTTCTGCTGGATTCTAAGACAGGACAGGATGCTCCCTGGACCATACTGGAATTGTCCGGAGCCACCAATCAGCAGCTGGTTGAAGAGATACTGGATTGGTTTTCTGCCTGCTCCTTCTGGGACAGCGGTGCGGTACATAAGGTGTGGCAGGAAGGAGGACAGTATAAAGCCGCGGTTTTCCACGATTACAGAAGGCTTTCCGGTACATGTATCTACGAAGCTGCCAGCAATACGGTATATGTAAGGGTACCGATCCGGACAGCCAGGATGGGAGAACGTCATACCTTTGTTTCCTATGGAAAGGATCAGCTTACTATGACGGGAGACTGTACTTGTGTTCCGCTGGTAAGGCAGATATCGGAGGAAGTTCCGTTTCCGGAAGATATTGAAAAGTATCTGGAACCTGTGTATGCCCCTAAGTATCAGCAGTACAGGGAGGGGGATTACCGCCTGGACGGGAATGGGAACCGGATTCCCATATACCGCCGGGAATTTATATATGAGGAAAAGCAGGAGATCACCAGTGATTATGAGCTGACGCCTTTAGAGGCAGTCTATGATCCTCTCACAAAAGCATACACCATCCATGTGGACAATGTGGTGGACTGGAATCATGTAGATCATCCGGTGACAGAGACATTTCGGGCTTCAACCGGGCAGAAACAGATCACATTCAACGGAAGCACCATGTTCTACAGTGATTATCTTACGGATTTCTGCGGAGCAGGCGCCAGTGCCTTTGCCAAGGGAAAGGATAGAGAGGATACCTATATCCGTCCTGCATACCTGACCTATCCGGGGCAGATATCTCCCATGCAGGATGGAAAAGGAACACCTCTGGAAGGGACCGGAAAATATCCCATCATGCTGCAGGAAAGAATCATAAAACAAGCAGTTAAGGTAACCAAAGATATTGCACCGAAACCTGGCAGGGAATCCCATGGAGAATCTGAGAAAGCAGTCTCCAAAATGGACAATTTTCGTTTCAAGATCTATTTAAAGAGTAATCTTATACGGCTTTATTGCAACGAAGACGGGCAGATTTTGTGGACAGATCGGTGGGGAAACGTGGTAGATGTGGAAAGTTATAAGAAACAGGCTCCTACCATTGTGCCGGTTCTCTATACTCGGCCAGAACAGATTCCTTTGCTGGAGACCATAGAGGTGCCGATGGAAGACGGAGAGGGGCTGCGGACCATAAAGACCTGCAATTATGGCAAGTTTTTTGACGCCATATGGACGGCTAATCAGGACAAGTGGGATGGACACGGGTTGTCTTATACCTCTTATCGCCCCATAGGAAATGAAAAAAACCATACGGACGACACAATGGAGAATGCGAAGGTTTCGGACTGTGTAAGGCAGTTTTCCATAGACTGGTATCTGGATGAGGAAGTAGAAAAGCTGGCAGAGGAACGAGGAACCAATATGGCCTACGGAGATCAGTTGTATGATGAGGCCCTTTCTCGTGCCATCACAAAGGCACAGGATTATTTGAAGCCGTTTTTTGCCTATGATCTGGATCAGATCTACGGGATTCCTTGGGACAGCGAACCGGATGGAGGGAAAGATAAGGATATGACTACCTTAAGTGCGGATTTGGAGGACAAAGACCACTGCAGCCGAGTCTCCGAGTATCTTCCTTATGGAACCTATGTCATAGCGGAACAGCAGCCGGAATATGCAAAACTTAACGATTTGCCAAACCGTCATTATCAGATTGACGTCCCCAAAGAACTGACGCTTCCGTCGGTTTACGTCGATTATGAGTCTGCCTGCCAATACCCGGAGGAAATGAGCGGATATTATGTCTATGATTCCCAAATGACACCGGAGGAAATGACAGAAAAATATCTGATTCGTTTTCATGAGGAGAGGCGGAGTGTGAATGTCCACAACTACCGAGGGGATTTTGTGATCTACCCTTATGGTCTGGATACGGACCGTAAGAGAGAAGAAGGGATGGAGGAAGCCATTTCCGAGAATGAAGAACGAATAGACGGGGTGGCATTTTTTGGAGGAACCGCCACAGAGGACAATCCATCCGGAAGATATTACAAGGATCAGGTTGCCGCCATGACGGGAATTCAGACAGCGTTTGACGGTCTGTATTCTTCCGTTTTGGTTCCGTGGAGCCTGGTGATTCCCGAAGACGAGAGGACAGACACTCTGCCTGCGTCATCCGGTGAAAGCAGCTATCAGGGATATGCCTATGCAAAATTTCGAAATCTTTCCTATGGAGCCAGGCTAAGGCTGGAGAAGCTGGATTCCGAGACTCACGAAAATCTGCTTCACGACGAGGCAATCTTCCGTATCTATGCAGCATCAGGAGACGATTCTTTATATGGGACCGGAAAAGTAAAATTTTACGAGAAGGATACCTTAATCTCCGGAACAAGGGAATTTCTGGAAAGCATGGGTGCGTCCAACATTACCTCTG
>CAYWRB010000053.1:0-11419 GCA_964460025.1 uncultured Hungatella sp. | reverse complement strand
TTGGAAAATCAAACGCTGGTAGAACATGGGTTAGGTAACGTGCCATATGAAGGCGAAAGTGCCAGAGGGCTTTTGGAGGACTTTCATGGTGCTGTGGATGACTATCTGGAGAGTTGCAAGACAGAAGGGAAAGAGCCAGAAGCACAATAGAATGAGTTTTATAACAAACTTTTCCGAAAATACTTTTTCGTCTTTGGCTATTCTTGATTTTTCATAATTAACAGGAAAAAACTGCAGAGCATAGATTCTGCAGTTTTTTTATGCATAAAAACAGTAATGATAATAAATCATAAGCTAATTTTGGCATGATTTTTGCTATTATAATTTAAAAAGGCTTATGGCCTCACAAATAAATATCAGTACATGAAATAGATTATACAAGGAGGAATCTTCAATGAACAAAAAACAATATGGATGGGCAATCTGTATGGCATGCGCTTTGCAGCTTTTCTGTGTAAGCGGACTTGCCACAACCGGTTTTTCCGCGTATCAGCCGTATCTGATTACCATCGGCGGGCTTACCAATACCCAGGCATCCACCGTAGTGCTGTTCCGCAATCTGTTTGGCCTGTTCAGCATGTTAGCCGTAACGCCGCTGATACGCAGATTTGAAGTAAGGAGGCTGGTCGCCTGTGCCATGGTGATCTGTGGCCTGTCCTTTTTTGTATTTGGTATCTCAGATAATTTTTTGGGATATTGCGCGGCTTCTTCTCTGGCTGGCTGTGCACTGGGGCTTGGCGGCATGATTCCTGCCTCCGTGCTGATTTCCAGATGGTTTCAGGAACACCGGGGACTGGCACTTGGCATCTGTATGGCAGCCACAGGGCTTTCTGTGATTGTGGCCTCTCCCTTTATCACCTATATGGTCCGGCAGGTATCTTTGGAATCCGCCTTCTTTTCCGAAGGGGCTTTTGTTCTGGCAGCAGCCGTGATGGTATGGCTTGTACTGCGCAGCCGTCCGTCCTGCCTCCATACGGAACCTATCGGGGCACACCATATTGGAGCAGAGCAAACGTCCTATGCATCACATAAAGCGGCCCCTGCCCTGACGTTAAGCATGATGGCAGGGATTCTGATATTCGGTATGCCCGGCAATACATTATATTCTCATATTTCCGTGCTGTATCAATCCACCGGATTTGAGGCTATGGATATTTCCTGGCTGTTAAGTATATTTGGTATCGCTCTGATGATTGGGAAATGCGCTTACGGGCAGATTGCCGATAAGATGGGGACATATCGCTCCAGCTGGATTCTGTACATTCTGACAGCTGTTGGAACTGCCCTTTGCTGTCTTGCAGGAAACGGAAGCTTTGCTGTTGCATCGGCAGGAGTGATTTTTATGGGATTTGGCCTGGCTGTCACCACGGTATCCATCTCCATGTACGCGGCAGGCATTGCAACAGAAGAAGATTATCCGTTAACCGTGACACGGTTTCAGATTCTTTCGACCCTGGGGGCTTTGCTTTTCGGGGCAGTTCCGGGGATTTTGGCAGACCGTTACGGAAATTATGTTCCGGCATTTGTGTTAATGTTTGTACTGGCTGTGCTGGGAGCATGTATTCTTCAGTTTACATATCATGTGATTCGTAGTAGGGATAATAAAATCCGCAGTTCTTCTCCATCTGAAGGATAACTGAAGGCATAAAAATTGTTGAAGTACTATGTATATTTTAAATTTAAGGAGGTTATTTCTTATGGCATTTTTACGAGCGGAATTTATGTCCTATTCTTTAAAACGCATTGTTCCAATAACGGTGATTCTGCCCTGTGATACTACGAACTTCAGAAATCTGGGGCCAGAGCCTGCCAGGCCGCCCTATAAGACATTGTATCTTCTTCACGGCATCTATGGTTCCGATATGGATTGGGTAGCCAGCACCAACATACAGCGTCTGGCTAGGGAGAGACAGTTGGCCGTGATTATGCCGGCCGGGGAGAATCATTTTTATACGGATGCAGGAAACGCAGGGGAGCAGTACGGAGAATTTATCGGGAAAGAACTGGTGGAAGTGACACGGAGAATGTTCCGGCTTTCAGACAAACGGGAGGATACGTATATTGTAGGACTTTCCATGGGCGGTTATGGCGCATACATGAACGGATTAAAGTATCATGATACATTCAGCCATGTGGCCTGTCTGTCTATGGCAATGATTGACAAAAAATCAAACTGGAAGGGGATTCCGCCTATGGATGATACGGAATTTGCCAAAGCAGTATTTGGGACAGGAGAAATAGATAAGAATCTGAAATCACAGCGTTCTATGACAGAAGACTGCCTGGAGAAGGGCGTCAGGTTCCCGGAACTTTATTTTACCATAGGAAATCAGGACATTCTGTATCAGGCTAACGTGGATTTCCACAGATATCTGGAAGCAAAAGGCGTTGCTCATATTTTCACAACATCGGATGGAATTCACAATTTTGATTTCTGGGGAAGAGAGATTGTAAATATTCTGGACTGGCTGCCTCATGGAGAGAAAATAACTGTTGCGGACAGTGGAAATGTATTTCTTTCTTGACTTCACCCTGGCAAAATGCTATGATAAATTTGTAATTGAAAAAAGGCGGCGATATAGCTGCCGCCCTTAGCTGATTAATGATTGCCTAAGCAATCATCATCTGACCCATCAGGTGCCGCCAAGCTAACTGATGGGTCTTTTTCTGTCCTTTTCCCGAACCGCTTTATGTAAGGCTTACTCTTTTCAGCCAATGTTGCCAGACCTACCAAGATGCTTACGATACGGCTCATGATGTCTAAAATACCCATAGACCACATCCTCCTTTCTCTGGCGTTTACACACCTGTGGCATGACCTTAAGAGTTCCTAAGGTCATCCCAGAGGTGTGCTTTTGCCAAATAGGGAGTGTTCACTCGCTCTCGCTGATGTCTCCAATCTGCCCTTCATTCTTTATCAAAAAACCCACCGGAATTTCTTCCGATGAGTTTAAGTTCATTATTTAAAGAAATCAGTTTTAAGAAAACAGAACATGAATTTCTGTTTGCGGAAATTGAATCAGATATCAAGCAGCTTAGCCGGATTGGTCTTTACCATCCATTCCACCTCTTGCGGCGTGCAGCCAAACTGCAGCATCATGGAGATATAATGTCTCATACCGCTGGCAGGAGAGGGGTCCCACACCTGGCCCAAATCCGTGCCTAAGATGGTGCGCTCCGCGCCCACTGCCTTGATACAGTCCACATAATCACTGGGGTCCATATTGCCAAGGCGCGGCATCAGCGTCCCGTACACATGCTCAATATAAGCTCCTTTATCGGCCAGGTCAAGAATCTGCTCCATGGTAAAGCGGCTTAATTCCGCTAGGGGATGGGTAGCTACCATTTTCGTGATACCCATTTCCCTGCAGGCATCGAAAAGCTTAGCAGATTCTTCATAGGACATATGGCCGCTGCACACTACCAGGTTGTAGTCTTTACATACCTTTAAGATATCATAAACCTCCGGTTTCAGAGCTCCGTCCTCATTCAGAATCCGAATGCCTTCTTGGCTGTGAAGATAGTCCGTACACCATTTGGCATCAAAGGTAGGGAACCATACCACTTTGGCGCCGATATCCGCCTGTTTTTTGATGACATCTGCCGCATGGTCCAGGCCCCCGGTCTCCGCATAAGCGATAACGACAGCACCGAAAACATGAAGCTCAGGAGTCAGATGCTTTTGAATGATATAGGCATCGGAGGCGGTTGGATAAGTAACGCTTTTTAACACGATGCCGGACATGCCCGCTTTCTGAGCCTCCAGCGCCATGGAGCCGCTGTCGTTTGGGCGGTCCGCAACAGGGTCAGGACCCGGATGAATATGCATATCAATACTTCCCTTAAACAGTTCATCAATGATTCGGTTGTCCATGCGGCTTAGAAGCTTTCTCTGATTTTTATAACGTACTGACATAAAAGAACCCTCCTATAAAAATTTTTCTGGAATAATTTGTCTTTTTATAAGAGCAAAATTCATGCCAAAAAGTTGCTACTCACTGGTTTTCAGTAAATGGTACTGCCTCAAAATACTCCCCAGTTTATACTTTTCTTTCGGTACTATCTATGTTACAATACCAGTATGACACATGACGGACACATGATTTTGAAAAAAGTGTGCCAATGGCACAAAAAGGAGACTAAAGATGGAGAAGGGAACCAAAGGAGAGAGAATCTTTCGTCAGGCCACACCGGAACAAGTCAGCGTTGCCAGAACACGTCTCATTTACTACAATATGTATCTGGAACGTTATGTAGCAAAGACATTCAACAAATTGAAGAGCTATTCCTTTGCCATTGGCATGTTTTCGGACGAGGGCATACTGACAGACCTGTATCCGCGGGACGAAGAGGCTCTGGAACAGCTGTTTCACGGAGATATCCAGGTTGGAGATATCTGGCAGGGAATCGGTTACAACGCAGTCAGCGAGGGCCTTAAGGTACGCCGCAGCCGCAGCAGTGTGGGCGAAGAGAATGAGGCGGATGTGCTGAAAAAGTATGGGGTTTATTTTTCTGTCATGAATATGAGGGAAATATATGAACCCTACAATCTGCAGCCACCCCGGGGAGTGGCAATCATAATCCCGGCGGAGCGCGCCGAGGACGTATACTTTGCAATGATTGTGGGCATTGCCCATGATTTGATGATGAACATTCAGTTTAAAAATATTTCCGTCAAATTTTATGAGAGAAGCGGGAAGGGACTGCTGGTGGTGGACAGTATGCTGGCGGAAAAGACGGTCATTACTTATTATAATGAAGAGCTGTTCCGAATTCTGGGAGTCAGGAAGACGGATATTCAGTATAAACCAGTGGAGACCCTGATTAATCCCCTTCCAGATAATAAGGAATTCTGGAAGATTGTGGAAGAATGTAAAAGTATCAATAACTATCCGCTGAAAATCAAGGTCGGCCAGATGGAGACGGAGTGCCTGGTTAACGCGGACGCATACAATCAGCCGTCTATCAAATCCGTGGGAGTGATTTTCTATCTGACCACCCAGCAGAGGATTAATGAAGAAGTCTCCCAGAAGGTGGCAAACGGAGCGGTCAAAACCTTTGACGACATTATCGGGGAGGACCCGGCACTGAAAAATATTATAGAGAGAGCCAAAAGGATGGCTTTGACCGACAGCAATATTATGATTCTGGGCGAAAGCGGAACGGGAAAGGACGTGTTGGCCCAGGCGATTCACAATGGCAGCAACCGGCGAAGGAAACCATTTATTGCCCTGAACTGCGGGGCGGTGCCAAAAGACCTGATTGAAAGCGAACTTTTTGGCTATGAGGCAGGTGCATTTACAGGAGCCAGAAAAAACGGCAACATGGGAAAGTTTGAACTGGCCATGGGCGGAACGGTCTTTCTGGATGAAATCGGAGAGATGCCCTTGGACCTTCAGGCAAAGCTTCTGCGGCTGGTAGAACAGAAGCAGCTGATGCGTCTGGGCGGTTCCCGTCTGATTAACGTGGACGTAAAAATTATTGCCGCCACCAATGTGGATATCTGGGATATGATTCAGAGGAAGCAGTTTCGCGCCGATTTGTTTTACCGGCTAAGCACCATGCGTTTAAATCTTATGCCTCTTAGAGAGCGGAAAGGCGATATCATACCCTTAAGCGAATATTTTATCCGCCGTATCTCCAAGCGTATCGGCAAAGAGGATATCATGCGCCTGACCGACGAGGCCAAAGAACTTCTGGTATCCATGGATTGGCTGGGCAATGTCAGGGAGCTTCAGAATTTAATCGAGTGTATCGTCCAGTTGTATTCAGGAGATTTGATTCTGCCCCAATATATTTTGGAAAATACCATGGAATACCAGCGTCCCCTATATCAGGAACAAAGGACGGCTGCACTGGTGCCCGAATCCGTCAGCCAGCCCTTTCCTCCGGCATCCAAGCCGCAGATTATCACAAAAGAAGAACTGCGGAATGCCCTACAGATATGCGGAAACAACCGCACCAACGCGGCCAGATATCTGGGAATATCAAGAAGGACACTATATCGGAAACTGGAAGAGTACGGCTTCCCGGACAAACAGATATAAATGTGCCAGCTGTACCGAAATGTGTCATGCACACTGCGCATGGCACATTTTTTCTGTGCTTTTTTATTCTTTCCTTCCTGAAATTTTATTTATAATCACTTGCAATAGCATTTAATTAACAGTTGGCTATTCAAGATAACGTAGCGCGAGCGTGCCCGGGAGAAAACAATATCGCACTCTCTCCGGGCGGACCTCACCTGCACAACATAAAAAATATACATTACACGACCAAAGCAAATCTGGCACAGGATTTGCTTTTTATTATTGCATGGGACTCAAAAACACGAGGAGGATTTAAAAATGAGAAAGATGATGAGCAGAGCGGCAGTTTTAACCGGAATCCGGCAGATGGAAATGCGGGAAATTAAAATTCCTGAAATCGGAGCCGATGACGGACTGCTGAAGGTAGAAATGGTAGGAGTGTGTGGTTCCGACCCAGGATTTTACAACGGCAAAACCAAAGTTCCATTTCCACTGATTATGGGCCATGAGATTGTAGGGCGCATTGAGGAGATAGGCGAGAATAAGGCGAAGGTAAGCGGATTAAAAAAAGGCGACCGCGTAGTGGTAGAGAATCGGTTCGGATGCGGCAAATGCAAGGCCTGTATTGAAGGAAACTATGCCCAGTGCGTTGACCGCATGGGATATGGAGTATATTTTGGATGCGACAATCCGCCATATCTTTGGGGGGCCTACAGTGAGTACCTGTATCTGCCACCTCGGGCCATGATTCATAAAATTGATGAGAATGTCCCGCTGGAGGCCGCGGTGCTGACCACCTCCGTATTAGGCAATAATGTACGCTGGTTAGGAGAAATCGGCGGCGTGAAACTGGGCGATACGGTTTTAATTGCAGGCTGCGGACAGCAGGGGCTGGCAGGAACCGTGGTGGCAAGAGAATTCGGCGCCTCCCGGGTGATTGTGATGGGAACCAGCAAACCTTTTGATACGGAGCGTATGGCCTTGGCAAAAGAATTCGGAGCCACGGATTTAATCTATGTAGACAGAGAAAATCCGGTTGAACGTGTGAAGGAGATTACGGACGGCGCCCTGGCCGACGTGATGATGGATGTCAGCGGCGCGCCCTCCAATATGGAGATTTCCGTTGACCTGGTAAGGAAGATGGGAACCATCGTGACTCCCGGACTTTATGGGCCTCACTATGCAGCCATGGATTTTGACAAAGTAGTCCAGAAAGAATTAAAGATTTGCGGCGCCCTGGCCCAGAGCTACCATTCCAACGAAATCGCGGTGAAGCTGGTGGAGAGCCGCAAGTACCCGCTGGAGAAAATGGTAACCCACTGGTTTGAACTGGAGGATGCGGAAAAAGCGGTTCTCACCACGGCTCACGAGCTGCCCAGCGATGTAAATCCAATAAAATGTGTGATTATGCCCAACGGCAGAATGAAATAGAGAATGAAATAAAGAAGGAGATGAAAACTATGAGTATCAAAGAAGAAAAAACTCTTGGATTTCTGGGACTTGGCACAATGGGAATGGCAATGTGCTACGGACTTGTGAAATGCGGCTTTCGGGTGGTACTCCCTGTCTATCGCAGGGACCGGGATATGGCAGCAGGTTTTTCACCGGTTGCGCCGGATGCGGAGGCGAAGTCAGCAAGGCTGGATGAGATGCTTTCGAAAACAGGCATTCCTGCATCCTCCCAAGAAGAACTGATTGAAAAGGCAGATGTGCTTTTAATCAGTATGCCTACTTCCGTCCAGGTGGAAGGCCTGATGTATGCACCGGACGGCATTATCAACCACATCCGTCCAGGCAGCGCGGTTATTGATTTGACCTCGGCGGACCCTAACAGCACGAAGAAGCTGGCGGCAGAATTGGAGGCCAAAGGAGTAGACATGATGGACTGTCCCATCAGCGGCGGCAGCGTAGGCGCGTCCAACCAGACCCTTGCGGTTATGGCAGGCGGAAAGAAGGAAGTTTTTGAGAAATACCGTGAGATTTTAGAGACCATCGGAGCGCCGGAGAAGGTTACCTATGTAGGGCCGTCAGGAGCCGGTGACACCATGAAATGCGCCAATAATTTCCTGTCAGCCTGCTGCGTGGCGGCGACTACGGAGGCACTGATGGTTACGGCAAAGGCAGGGATTGACCCTCACACGGCCTGCAAGGTTATCGCAGGAAGCGGCGGAAGGAATGATGCGGCAATGTATAAGTTCCCCAATCTTGTATTTCCCGGAAAAAACCTGGGCATGGCCGTAAGCCTCATGTTAAAGGATGTAAACCTTTTTAACGAAGCCGCCAAAGCCAATAACGTTCCGGCATTTGTAGGGAACCAGATTTATCAGCTGTGGCATGTTCCGGTGGCCGAGCAGGATGGAAACAAAGATTTGGTCCGGTTTATAGAAATGTATGAGAAATGGTGCGGCGTAAAGCTTTGCGGGATTGATGAAGAATCGTAATCGAATATAATAATAAGGGGGATATTAACATGACACTGACAAAAGACCAAAAACATTTAATCATTTCCGTGATTATCGGAGCCCTGATTCTCTTTCTGGTGCCTGCAGCCAATGGACTGACAGAGCAGGGAGTCCGTCTTCTGGCCGTATTCATTCCCACGATTTATTTGTGGATGACCGTTGGCGGCGGCTGGTCCTGTTGGATTAGCGTAACGGCTGGTGTTCTGCTTGCCGCATATGAAGGAACCGTAGCTTTCACCGGTATCTGGGGAAGCATCTTTGTGGCAGTTCTGATTCCGTTTTTTATGATTGCTACCGTATTGGATGAAAGCGGTGCGCTGGAGTGGATTGTGAAATGGATGATTTCCAGGAAATTTGTCCATGGAAGACCGACACTTTTTACCATCATGTTTGCTCTGGCCATGCTTTTAGTATCCATATTTACCGTTCCCATCGTGGTTTCCGTACTGTTCTTTAAGATTTTAAATCAGACCTGTAAGTCTATCGGATATACAAGAAAAGACAGTTTTTACCGCGCCCACGGGCTGCTGATTGCATGGCTGGCCCAGACCTGCGACGGATGCCTGATTTGGGGACGCGCCTATATCCTGTCCATGGTAACCGTGATTGTAGGCCTTGGTTTTGAAAAATTCAGCCCTACGGGTTATATGAAGATTGGCCTCATCTACCTGGCATTGATTACGGTTGCGGCGCTTTTGCTGGTAAAATTCTGGATTCGTCCCGATGTGTCTAAATTTGCCAATTTTGATGATGCGGCGATTCGTCAGGAGTTAAAAGACCATCCAATGTCCAAGAGGGCAAAGATTGCTTTGGGAGGCATGCTGGTGGTACTTGCCATGTATATTCTGGCATCCATTACTGCTCTTGGCCCGGTGTCCGGTTATCTGTCCGGCCTCTCTATCGCAGCTCCGGTTATGCTGGTATGCGCACTGCTCTGTGTGATTACGGCAGACGGCAAACCGGTGATGAACTTGGGAGAGGCGGCGACCAAAATCTCCTGGCCTACTATTATCTTTATGGGAACCATTATGTACTATGCAGGAACGGTAGGAAAAGCAGATTATGGTATTACCACCTTTATGCAGAATCTCCTTGCGCCTTATGTAGGCAGCATTCCAGCGGCGCTGGCATTCTTTATCGGTCTTGCCATTGCAAGTGTAATTACCAATCTGGCTTCCAATTCCGTAGCAGTGATTGTAACCTGCGCAAGCTTTGTACCGGCATTTATGTCCGTGCCCGGAATCAGTCCGGCAAAGATTCTGACCTTTGCCTCCTGCATTATCGCTATCTGCGGAACTGCCTTCTGTACCTACGGCGCCTGTGCCACCATGGGAGTCGTGTACTGCGACGAGGGAATCGATTATAAGGGAACGCCAAAATACAGCATTGCATTGTGTTTGATTATGGTGATACTCTGCGGAGTGCTGCTGATTCCTTTCGGAGACGTGCTGATGGGGGCGCTGGTGTAAAAAGAATATTCAAACAAATACGAGGTAATAAGGGGTTGTCGGAAAAGGAAGACAGCCCCTTTTAAAAAGATTGTTTAAGGTGAAACGGATGGGACAGACAAATTTGACAAAAAAGAAGGTTCTGGCAGCCGGGACCCTTATGATTTTCGGATATGGATTAGTCAATAATACGCTGGGGTTTTTTGTCACCCCTGTGTCAGAAGCCCTGGGCTGCAGCAGAGCGGCATTTAACCTGTATTATTCCATTTCCTGTATTGTCAGCCTTTTTACGGCTCCCCTGTTTGGACAGCTTCTTCAGAAGAAAAATGCCAGAGGGCCGATTTTATCAGGAGGGATAGCCGGAGGGCTGGCATTGGCGGCCTTTTCCCTCTGTACGGAAATCAGGATGTTTTATGCTGTTGCATTTTTTCTGGGATTGGTGCAGCAGGGAACCACATCGGTTGCGGCAATGGTGCTGGTTAACCGTGCCTATGGGGAACGTGCAGGCTGGGCCACCGGAATCGTAATGTCAGGAACCGGAATATGCAGCGTATCCATGAGTTTTGTGCTTCCCTTTTTTATGGAACGGCTGGGATGGCAGCAGGCATACCTTCTGGAGGCTGCGCTGTGGCTGGCCGTGATGGCAGGCGCCTGGGTTCTGACGGCAGGCACGGTGGAATATCCCATTGCAGAGAAAGGGAGAGAAAAGGAGAGGGAAGAGACGGCAGGAACCACCCTGAAGGAGGCGGCCCGTCACGGGGCATTGTATGTGCTGTTTGTTTCTTTTGCGGTTCACGGTATGGGGACCATCGTGATTCAGCATATCCCGTCCTTCCTGACAGAGCTTGGCAAATCCGCTGCGGAATCCAGTATGATTATGGGAGTGTTCAGCATCATACTGATTGTGGGAAAACCATGTTTAGGCATACTCTTTGACCGGCTGGGGGCCGTGAAGACATTGCTGCTTAATTTTGTTTCCCTGGCGGTCAGCATGTGGCTGATGATTCAGGGAAGCATCGGATGTCTTTGGATGGGGATATTTTTGATGGCATTTGGAATGGCCTCCATAACCGTTCTGTTTCCCCTGGTGACCGGATATGTATTCGGAAAAAAGGAATACGCGGCCATATGGGGAGTCATGTCCATGGCAATTTCTTGTGGAACAGCCTGCGGGTCTCCCGTGTGGGGCGCTGTCTACGATTTTTTTGGCAGTTATCGGCCGGCATTTCTGGTGATGCCTGTGGTGATGTTGGTAAATGCCTGTGTCATCTGCCAGGTTATGGCACACTGTGACACAAAAAATAAAGCGTGCCAGAGTTGTGCCATGATGAGCAATGAATAAGTGTGCCAGCATGTGTCACGATGTGCTGTGAATGCAAAAAATTGGACCAAAGATGCCTGGATTTCCCACCGAATGCGGAAAAATCCCGTAAAAAAGTTGGCACTGAGTTTGCTTATAATAGAATCATAAAAAATCAAA
>CAYWRB010000052.1:0-11431 GCA_964460025.1 uncultured Hungatella sp. | reverse complement strand
GCATGGTCTCCCACCCTCTCGATATCGCTGGCACTGTAGAACAAGTCATTGACCACCCGTTTCTGATGCTCTGTCAGGGACAGGTTGTCAATCTTGATTAAATACTCTGTCAGACGGTTCTCCATCCGGTCAATCATTTTTTCCGTCTTATAGACCTCTTCCGTTTCCTCCGGACTGCCGTCTAGGATGGCTTCAATCCCCCGCTTCACATTTTTCATGGTAATCTGTCCCATGTGTACTACTTCCATAGCCGCTACCTCAATGGCAAAAGCCGGAGACTCAAAGATACGCTCATCCAGATGCTTGATGCTGGTCTCTTCCTCGCCCTCTTCGTTCTCTGCCTCCCGCATCTTCTCCTCCGGGCTTTCCTTCACAATCACGCCGGATAAGTCCACCAGTCGATTGGCAAAGGGGAACAGAAGGGTTGTATTGACAAGATTGAAAATGGTATGGAAAATGGATATTTCAACCGCTGAAATTTCTCTGGCTGCCAGGGCTGGCCGCAGAGCAAACAGCAGAAAGCCGCCGATGCCAAACAGAATGGCACCCAGTACATTGAAACTTAAATGCATAACCGCCGCCCGTTTTGCCGTCCTAGAGCCGCCCATGCTGGACAAAATGGCTGTGACACAGGAACCGATATTCTGTCCTAAAGTAATATAAATCGCCGCATTGGTGGTCACCACACCGTTCATAGCCAGTGTCTGCAGAATACCTACGGAAGCCGAAGAGCTTTGAAGCAATGCCGTAACCAAGGCACCGATTATCATGCCCAGAAGGGGATTTCCTCCCAGGACTTCAAAGGCCTTTGAAAAAATAGGTGCATTCGTATAGGGGGAGATGGAGTTTGACATGAATTCCAGTCCCATGAACAAAAGCCCCAGGCCTACCATAATCTCACCCACAGTCTGAAGCTTCTGCTTTTTGGAAAACAAAATCATCAGCGCTCCGATGCCAAGGAGAAGAGGCGCATAGAATACCGGTTTCATCACCTCCATGGCACTTCCCAGCTGGCTTAAGGATACAATCCAGGCGGTGATGGTGGTACCGATATTGGCGCCCATGATGACGCCTACGGCCTGGGTCAGATTCAGGACGCCGGCGCTTACAAAGCCTACTACCATAACCGTAGTGGCGCCGCTGCTTTGGATGATAGCCGTAATCAGAGCGCCCAGACAGACTGCCATGAGACGGTTGTTGGTCAGCATTCCCAGGAAATGGTTCATCTTGCTTCCCGCCGATTTCTGCATTCCGTCTGCCATAATATTCATTCCGTACAGGAACATTCCCAGTCCGCCGAAAAAGCCGAACAGGTTTGAAACATCATTTATTGTCATGAAATTTCCTCCATATTTTTTGAGACCCTTCTTAAGGGCAAACAGCCGAAACAATGCCATCATATCATAGAATGGAGGAATTTGCCAAGGACTTTATGCCGCTTTGTAATAAGTGGTTATTTTTCAATTCTCGTTGATCTTATCAATCATTGTAAGATTAACACCCATACTTGTAAGTATAACCTTTAAAGAAATATAATCATTTTTTAAGCTTTCATATGTCATGGTTGCATTTTCTTTTTTTGCAATCAACATATGAGTTTGTATTTTTTGAAAATCATTTACAGCTCTTTCAATAATTTCTCCATTACTGGGCATTTCATCACCTCCTTGTTAAAAAAGAGAACTAAGTTTATGCACCTTAAGTATACCATACTCAGAGTACAAAAGCTATTATAATTGGGGATTCATTTTTTATCCTTGCAATCATTACAAGAATATGGTAATTTCATGAAAGGTTATTTGAGTGACGGAGGTACTTATGATTAACGATTTCCATCTGCACACAGATTTTTCAGGAGACTGTGAAGTAAAACCTGAGATACAGGTTGAAAAGGCCATAGCTCTTGGAATGAATCGGATCTGCATCACGGACCACCATGATGCAGACGTAGTAAGCGACTGTAATTTTGAGCTGGACCTTCCGGTTTACGTTTCTGCCATGGAACGGCTGCGAGAACAATATCGGGACAGGATTCGGATTGAGATTGGAATTGAGCTGGGGCTTCAGAATCATATTGGGGAATATCTGCAGAAAGTAAGCGAAGAATTTGCCTTTGATTTTATCATTGGGTCCAGTCATTTTATTGACGGTATGGACCCGTATTTTCCGGCCTTTTTTGAGACGCGCAGCGAGAAAGCCTCCTATGAACGGTTCTTCCAGGTAAGTTTGGAAAGAATCAGGACGCTGGATTGCTTTGATTCTTACGGTCATCTGGATTATATTGTGCGTTACGGCCCCAATCGGAACCGGGAATATCGGATGGAAGATTACCTGGAATATATTGATCCCATATTAAAAACATTGATTGAAAAAGGCAAAGGCCTGGAATGCAATACGGGAGGATTCCGATACGGTCTTGGGCACCCCAATCCCTGTGAAGAAATTTTGTGCCGTTACCGCCAGCTTGGAGGGGAAATTATTACAGTTGGATCTGATGCTCATTCGCCGGATTTTGTAGGGTATGAGTTTCAACGGACAGCGGACATACTAAAAGCCTGTGGGTTTCGGTACTATACCGTTTATCATCAGAGAAGGCCGGAATGGCTGCCTTTGAATTAATTAAACACTCCATATCCTGTAAGGTCTGCCCGAGGAGAGAAACAATATCATTCTCTCCTCGGGCTGCGTTTTATCAGAAGCTCAGACATTAAGCCTGTTCAATCATAAATTCTACCGTCTGATTTTCCTCTCCGCTTATGCAGTATTCCGGATGCACCGGGGCCCCCCAGCTGTCATCGCCGCCTACTCCCCTCTGGGCTCCCAAAATACTGACTACCGTATCGTGTGGCGGAGCCGGAAGTTCTTCCTCATGCATGGCATTTTCCAGTTCCTCTGCCGTATAGGGCAGAACATTCATAGAAAATGGTTTTTCTGCCGCAGTAATTTTCAAATTATTCCCGGACGTATCTGTCAAAACCAGCCAGCGGACTCCTTCCCGGCCGCCGCATTCCTGAGGCTTTAAATAGTGAGACAGATTTCCCGCCGGTGTTCCTTCAAAAGTTCCCAGCCTGGCTCCCCATGCCCGGTCACTGTAATTTTCTTCCGGCCCATAACCGTAGTAGCGGAACTGATTTACCTGGGATGTCATCTTCCAGCGCATCCCAAACAGAGGAAGCTGGGGAAGACCCTTTTGTCCGAAAAATTCTGCTTTTACCTGAATCCTGCCGTCGGGATATACCGTATAAGTTACCTGGGTTTTAGCGGCAGGAGTTACCGGAATGCCGTAGGTATAAATGACCGTCACCTTCTCCGGCTCTTCTTTTATGTCTATCTGGCTGTTGTTGTACTGCCAAAACTGATCTGCTGCCAGCCACATAGAGCTGGCAAGTCCAAAGCCGTTTCCTCTGTCATTGTCTGTGGTGGCGCGCCAATAGGTAGGCATGGGCGGTCTGGTAATCCATTCTTTTTTGCCATAACACAAGGAAACGATTCCCCCGTCGGTTTTGGAAAACAATACGGAAAATCCTGGGCCTTTCACACCCAGATTGACATCTCCATGGATGACACGGAACGAAGATGATGGTTTCGGTGGCTTACGCACTGCTTTTTCTATAGAGGAAACCGTCTCTCCAAAAGAGACTTCAAACCCTTTTTCCGCCCACAGAGTATCTTCCTTAAGTATGGCTAAGGTCTGGAAAACATATTCTCCCGGAAGTTTTCTTGTGAAATCTTCGCATTCTTTCCTGATCTCCAGTCCCTTTATATCCTTCAGACAAATCTTTCTTTTCTCCCCCGGCGCTATGGGAGTATCAGGCGAAAAGACTGCTTCATAAACGACGGCTCCATCCAGCAAAACTTTATATACGAATTCATACTGGGATGTGTCTGCAAAAAGGTTCTGATTCTCAATGCTTACTCCTTCTTTATCCGGTACAAGGACCAGATTCTGGTACAGCCCCTTTACCTCCTGGGCCTTCGGAGAGGGCTGTCTGGTTCCGTAGGCGATTCCGTTACCGCAGAAATTATAATCCGTAGGACGGTCCGTAAAATCTCCGCCGTAGGCTAAAACATCTTTTCCGCTTATATCCTTGCGGACCAGTGCCTGGTCTATGTAATCCCATATGAATCCGCCCTGATATTTGGGATAACGGTACGCCAGATCCGTATAATGCTTCATACCGCCTAAGGAATTTCCCATGGCATGCATGTACTCGCAGAGAATATAAGGCTTTCCGGAGCCGTGGTTTAAATAGTCCTCCGCTTCCTCCGGACTGGCGTACATCCGGCTTTCCATGTCGCTGATACGGTCGAATTCCCGGTTCCAGAACACGCCTTCGTAGTGAACCAGACGGGAAGCATCCCGCTCCTTAAAGAAACGGCTCATGGCGAGAATGTCATCCCCCGCGTAAGATTCATTCCCACAGGACCATATGATGACAGACGGATGATTTTTATCCCTTTCCAACATGGATTTGGCACGATCCACCACGCAGTCCTTCCATTCCGGAAGGCTTCCCGGCACATTCCAGGAGGGTTCGCATTCTCCCATTTTCTGCCAGGAGCCATGGCTTTCCAGATTGGCCTCATCAATCAGATAGATTCCGTAGCGGTCGCATAGCTCATACCAGAGAGTCTGGTTGGGATAGTGACAGGTACGGACTGCGTTGATGTTGTGCTGTTTCATAAAACGGATATCCCACATCATGTCCTCTATGGTGACAGCCCGTCCTCTGCGGACATTGAATTCGTGACGGTTTACACCTTTAAACACCAGACGTTTTCCGTTGAGGCACATGATTCCGTCCAGCATCTCAAAACTGCGGAAACCTGTGGTTTGAGGGATTGCTTCTATTACCTTCCCCTCCATGTCCTCTACAAAGATATAAAGCATATAGCAGTATGGCTGTTCCGCGGACCAGGGACGAACAGAGGGGATGGTTCCTTCCAGCTTAACATACCATTTGCTCTCGTCTCTGCCGTTTTCCTTTTCTCCGGACAAGCTTTCTGCGGACAGACTTTCCCCAGACAGTCCTTCTCTGGATACTTTCTCTCCGGAGCTCCCCGCCTCCTGCTTCTTCTGCCAGACCACAGCCCCATCCATATCCTTTAATACGGCCCTTATTTGATAATTTCTTTCATCCTTGTGGTTTTCATTAAGAGGGCTTCCGTCTGCCAATTCCAGCTCTATCTGAAGATTTCCGTCCCGATATTCATGCTCCAGGCCAGGCTTCACAAACATATCCCGGACATGTACCCTCGGAATCCCATAGAGATACACATCCCGGAAAATCCCGGAGAACCGGAAAAAGTCCTGATCCTCAATCCAGCTGGCGCTGCTGCGTTTATATACCTCTACAGCCAGGCGGTTTCCTTTATCCTTCAGGACAGAAGTAACCTCAAACTCCGAAGGTGTAAAACTGTCCTCCCCATATCCCACAAAGTTTCCGTTTACCCACACATAAAAGGCAGTCTCCACTCCCTGGAAGGACAGAAATATCCTTTTTCCTTTCAGCTCCTCCTTTAAATCGAATTCCTTCACATAGCAGCCTACCGGGTTATACTCCCAGTCAATCTTTGGCGGTCTTAGCTCACTGTGCCCATCCCAAGGATACATGGTATTGATATAATGCCGTTTATCATATCCCTGAGTCTGAATATGCCCTGGTACCTGAATCTGATGAAAATCTGAGCTGTCATAATTCTCTTTGTAAAAATCCTCTCTGCGCTGCGACGGCGCCCCAGCATAAGAAAAGCTCCATGTCCCATTGAGATATTGGCGCAATCCCATCTCATGGATCACATTTCCCTGCCTTTCTGTATTCTGACTGTTAAAATACTCTCTGTCCATATCCGTCTCACTCTCATAAAAATAGTGATCCGAATGAGCCGGAATCCGGTTTACCTCAAAAACCTGGGGATCCTCCAGCCATTTTAAATCCGAAACCTTACTGTTCATTTCGCCCCTCCTTATGCACAATAAAAAATCCCCGAAAATCCAGCATTCTCAAACAATTCTGGAATTCTCAAGGGATTTTCCTTCCTGGAGCATATGGGATTCGAACCCACGACCTTTTGAATGCCATTCAAACGCGCTCCCAACTGCGCTAATGCCCCATCTCATCTTCTAAGAAATTTATTTCTCTAACAGATTATCACAAAATTTCCGTTTTGTACAGTAGATTTTTTAAAAATCTTAAAAATTAAGCCTTTCACCTATAACTACGGAAGCACATACCCATAAGTTTCCAGTACTTTCAGCGGGAATTCCATCCGAACCGTCTTAAGAGGATCCACCACCTGACATACTGCCATATTGGAAAGCAGCGACATCAACATCCCCGCCTCCAGATCATCTTTGCCTGCAGCTGCCTTCACAAATTCTTTCATCGCCTTGGCTGCCATATCTCCTGCCTTGTCCAGAGTCTCTGCAGACTGAATGGTCATTACCTCTCCACGGCAGCTTAAAAACGGGGTGGGTATCTTCACCTTCAGTTGGTTTTCCTTCAAAATGTGAACCCTTACCGTAACCTTCCCCCCTGTTTCAAGGCCGCAGATCAGCACCTCTCCGTCTCCCATCAGGCCATGAAGATCTCCCATAGACAGCAATGCACCTTTCACATTTACCGGAAGATACAGGGTGGAACCTTTTACGATTTTCCGGCAGTCCATATTGCCTCCGTGACTGTCCGGCGTATCTGTGGTGATCCCCTCCCCTGCCGGAGCCGTCCCGATAACACCGATCATAGGATCAAGCTGTAGTCTCAGAGTATGGTCAAACCGGAAATCTCCGGCTCCATTCTCATCCGTCCCCTGAGACAGTTCAAAGATCCTGGCACTGCGGTCCGAGAAGTCCTCACAAAACACCCCGGCACTTGGTGAGGAGCGCATGACACCCCAGCTGCGCACCTGAATATCCAGAATCTCCACCTTCAGCACATCTCCCGGCTCGGCACCCATCACAAAAAGCGGACCTGTGGCAGGATTTTCAATGGGAGAATCCTTATCTCCCAAAGGCCGTTCCTGGCTTACCACTGCGTCATCATAGCAGTCTCTTGTCTCAAACACAACGGTCTCACCGCTTTCGCAGACTGCCGCCGCCTTGATCCCTTTATCTAAAATTCCGGATACATGTTCTTTTCCGATAAACACCATGTTTTATGTCCTTTCCTTATACCGGAGAATCGATCCGATCAGCGAAAAGCTGGACCAGATTGACAGTCCATATCCAATAACCAGATTGACCCAGAAGCCTCTCCACATATCGTATTCCGTCATCAGCTCCATAAAATTGGTAACCACAAAGCGGACCGTATCAAAACTGGCTTCAAACTCAAAATACGCTTTACAGATACTGATCACAAAATCCAGCACATTGGCTCCGAATACCATAAATGCCGCCACAAACAGGCAGATAACCGCTCCCTTTTTATCCAGTTTTCCGGACAGCTTCTGATACCCTTTCAAAGCAAATTTCAACATCAGAAATCCGGCAATACCGGCGATAAAGCCTACCATACTGATCACCAGCCACAGGGCAACGCCGATGAGAGAGCCTCCTACGGCGCCTACAAATCCCAGGAGCACATTGCCCCGTTTCTCTTCTTTAGGCTCCTGAATGATCTTCTGCAGTTCATCCTCCGGCGGCGTCTTATCCATCACTGTCTGCAGATCAGCAGTCTCTCCTCCTATGGGGGATGGGGCATCGCTGACATACGTACTCATCTGGCTTAAAAGCCTCTTTTCCTTCTTCTCTGCCAGAACTGCTGCCCGATGTCCCTTGATGTTCAAAACCAGCAAAAGTAAACCAATAGCAAGAAATCCAAAGCCCAGTCCCAGAAATATGTATCCCACGGAATAATCCCCATGTCCCGTAGGCTTTATGGTTGTGTCCAGAAAATTAAGCCCCAGATAATCCTGAAAATTATCCTCATTCAAGAATTCTTCGTCATACAGCTGATTCATATACTCTATGGCAAACTCACGGATATCATCCTCTATGGTCATGGACACGCCTCGGACACTCACCGGCTCCGGCGTCTCCATAGACTCGTCTCCGAAGGTAAAATCCACCAGCTCCTGGTACTTTGGCTCCAGGTCGCCTTTCATCTTTACAATAATGGAATGTCCCTGTTCATCAAAGGCAAAGTAATAATGGTAGGTCTCTTTAAAATCCACTGCAAAATCATAGGTCAGGCCAATAACGTTTGCAGTCTTATAGGACTCCTGTGTGGAGCTTCCCGTCTCCCACGGGTTAAAAGGCTGTTCACTGGCTTGACTTTTCTGGCTTTTTACACTGGCGTCGATGTAAAAAAACATTCCCGTAACTACCAGTATGGCTCCGAAAACCAGGGCCAGTGCCCCTATGACAATCCCCACAACCGCATTTTTCTTCCTCTGCTTGGTTGTAACTTGTCTCATCTGTCTATTCATTCCCTGATTCATACTTATCCTGCCTTACCCTGTCAAACATTCGGTCACATTGATTTTTCCAGCTTCTCCACCATATGATCCACATCCTCCCTGGTGATTACCAAAGGCGGCACAAAACGGATTACGTGGCTGCCGGCACTGATCAGTACCAACTGATTCTCCAGAAGGGCCTTTTTCACGATCTCTCCCACAGGCCTGTCAAACTCCACTCCCTGAATCAGTCCGATCCCACGATGGTCTATGGCGCATTCATACTTGTTCACAAACTGCTCCAGCTTTTCCCACAGGTAAAGGCCCACTTCATTGACATGCTCTGTAATATGTCTCTTTTCAAACAGCTCCAGCACCTTGTCCGCTGCGGCGCACACAAAGGGATTTCCCCCGTAGGTAGTACCGTGATCTCCCGGCTGCATGGCCGTGGCCGCTTTCCCGCAAGCCAGAAACGCCCCTATGGGCACACCGTTGCCAAGGGCCTTGGCCACTGTCATCACATCCGGCTTCACACCGTATTTCTGCCATGCAAACATATAGCCGCTTCTCCCCATACCGCACTGGATCTCGTCCAGCATCAGAAGCATTCCATGCTCATCACACAGGGACCTTACGCCCTTTATAAACTCTTCCGTTGCCGGATAGATGCCTCCTTCTCCCTGGACCGTCTCCATCAGGACCGCACAGGTCTTCTCATTAATCAGTTCCTTTACGCTGTCCAAATCATTGAAACGTGCAAACCGGATTCCCGGAAGTAAAGGTTCAAAAGGCTCCTGATAATGGTCGTTTCCGGTCACGGACAAAGCCCCCAGGCTCCTTCCGTGAAAAGAATGCTTCATGGCAATGATCTCATGACCGCCGTGCCCGTCTCTGTTAAAAGCATACCGTTTGGCAATTTTGAGAGCCCCCTCAATAGCCTCCGTACCGCTGTTGGTAAAAAATACTTTGTCCATCTGGGAAGCCTTCAAAAGCTTCTGTCCTGCATCTACCGCCGGCTGATTGTAAAACAGGTTGGATGTGTGCAGTAATTTTTCCGCCTGTCCTGTCAACGCCTGTGTATATTCCGGATCATTGTACCCCAGACCCACGACGGCGATTCCCGCCCCGAAATCCAGATATTCCTTCCCTTCCGAATCATATAGATGTACCCCGTCTCCATGGTCAAAAATCACAGGAAACCGGTTATAGGTTTTATAGAGCACCTGTTCCGCATCACGGATCGTTTCCATTTTATTCAGCATGATAGTAGCGCTCCTCCTTCTTATTTAAAATAGCCGTACCGATACCTTTATTGGTAAATATTTCCAGTAGCAGACAGTGAGGAATCCTTCCGTCCAGGATATGCACTCTGGAAACCCCGTCGCGGATAGCATCAATACAATTCTGCAGCTTGGGAAGCATTCCGCCGCCTAAAGAACCACTGTTTACAAACTCCTGGGCAGCATCTACCTCCATCTCGGAAATCAAGGATGTCTTGTCCTCAAAGTCCCGATAGAGCCCTTCCACATCTGTCAAAAATGCCAGCTTCTCCGCTTTTACCGCCCTCGCAATGGCACAGGCCGCATCATCTGCATTAATGTTGTACGTAAAGTAATTATCGTCAAATCCTACTGGACAGATAATAGGCAGGAAATCCTTTTCCAGAAGATCATAGATCACCTTTGGATTTACCTGGCTTATCTCCCCCACATATCCGATGTCCTCGCCATTTGAATATCGTTTCCGGCACTGCAGCATCATACCGTCTTTTCCGCTGATTCCCACAGCCTTGACTCCCAGTTCATTTACAAGCTGTACCAGGCTTTTATTCACCCGGTTGAGAACCATCTCCGCAATTTCCATGGTAGGTTCGTCGGTTACACGAAGACCATTTACAAAATGGGGTTCCATTCCCACTTTGCCTACCCATTTGCTGATCTCTTTGCCGCCGCCATGTACGATGATTGGTTTAAAACCAACCAGCTTCAGAAGAACTACGTCCTGGATAACATGGCGTTTCAGCTGTTCGTCTACCATGGCGCTGCCGCCGTATTTTACCACAATAATTTTTCGGTTGAATCTCTGAATATAGGGCAGAGCCTCGATAAGGACCTCCGCCTTCTGCATAATGGATTGATCTAGCTCCATAAGTTGTTTACCTCCGATAAGTTAGGTTATTTTAAGATCTGTAGTCGGCATTGATTTTTACATAGTCAAAGGTTAAGTCACAGCCCCATGCCGTGGCCGAGGCATCTCCCATTTTAATATCCGCGATGGCCGTTACCTCCGGCTGAGACAAAATCTTTGTGGCTTCTTCTTCACTGTAATCTACGGCCACTCCATTTTCGATAATCTGCATCTTTCCCGCGGTACTCTCGAAAAACAGGTCTACCTTTTCCGGATCAAACTGTGCTCCGGAATATCCCATAGCGCATAGAATTCTGCCCCAGTTGGCGTCATGGCCGAAAATGGCTGCCTTCGTTAAATTGGATGTAATCACAGACTTTGAAAGAGTTACCGCCTGCTCCTTGGTGGCTGCCCCTACGATCTTCACCTCAAACAGGGCCGTACAGCCTTCCCCGTCCCCGGCAATCTTCTTTGCCAGTGTCTCATTGATTATATGAAGGGCTTCTTTGAAAGCCTGATAATCTTCATTCTCCTCCGTAATCTCCGGGTTGCCTGCCATGCCGTTGGCAAGGAGAAGTACGGTGTCATTGGTGGAAGTATCGCCGTCTATGGAAACCATATTGTAGGTATCCTTCACGTCCTCACTTAAAGCCTGCTGCAGCAGTTTCCCGGAAATACACGCGTCTGTGGTTACAAATCCCAGCATGGTACACATGTTGGGGTGAATCATTCCGGAACCCTTGCACATGCCTCCTATGGTAACGGTCTTTCCGCCAAGTTCTACCTGAACCGCCACCTCCTTTTTCCGGGTATCCGTAGTCATGATTGCCTGGGCTGATCTGGTGCCGCTCTCTATGCTTCCGTCCAGAGCCGGGGCCATCATTTTTACCCCTGCCACGATCCG
>CAYWRB010000051.1:0-11453 GCA_964460025.1 uncultured Hungatella sp. | reverse complement strand
TTATAGTCTATCATTCTCACGCATCTCCTTCATATATTCCTCAACATTCTTTCCTCGCTCACTCGAAATGACAAAACTATCCCAATCAACAGGTGTTTTCTTGATTCTCTTTTGTGGACAATTTAATAATGTAACAATAACTTCTGCTCCATCATATTCTCTTATATCATCATCTTCAATAATTACAATATTTCCTTGTATAACTCCCTTTACCGCTGCTAACATGATAACGCCCCTTCTTCTTTTTAAATCTACACTTATATGTCAATTTCGATTTTAAATCGCTATTCCATTAAAGCAGGCCTTCCGGCTAGTATTATATTTTCTACTATGACTATCATTGCATTCGTATATATTATAACATCCATTCTTTGCTTTTTCAATCAGTACCGACAGAAAGCCTCAGCCAGTAACTACCTACAGCAGACCGAATCGCATTATTTATGGTTCTTTCTCCAAGCCAGATTTTACATCCCCCTCTTATATCTTATCTTGCCGTATACCTACTGTATCTAATATCTTACCTGTCTTTTGCAGTTTGTCTCGGATGAGCCTTTTTATACTTCCCTGTACAGACTGCTGGCTCCATGTCCACCATATGATGTCTTGGGGAAAATTGTGGAAATGCTGGTATTACTATGCTATTTGCTGAAGGCTTATACAGACATTTTACAAACGGGTCGAAATCAGATGATAATTCAATAGACTTTATATCCTGGATATGATATACTTACATCATAGCAATTCGTGCAAGCCACAATATAGAAAGCAGGTGATTTCATGACAGATATACAATTACGGTATATCAATAGATTGACTGTTTTCGTTAGAAAGCTATTAAAACTTATACCACAAGAGAAAAGAGAAGAATTTGAAAATGAATTTGATAGTATTCTCTTAGAAGTCACACTCCCAGATACCAAAATCGACTAAAATATAAAAGGTGTAAGGTCTTTATTGAATGTTCAAAGGCTTTACTCTTTTTTATTTTGCTTGATATTCGCTCCATCTGTGCATCTGCGAAGGGACGTTCTACACGGCCTTCCGGTCCTTGCTGAACAAGCGCCACTGGCGCTTGTTCAGCAAGGTAGTGATGCCTACGTCTAGCTTTGCAGGCGTGCAGAGGGCGCGCTATTTACTCGAGAGTGAATCTATCAATACCGTATCACTGTCTTCAAAGGCCTCTGCCCAGTCAGCTCCTCACTTCTGGCATCCGGCTGTGTGCCTCCCACATAGACCGCAAACTCCGATCCGTCCTTGACTCTCTCGCCTCGGTCATTTACTACCATGAACTGCTTCTTCTGAATAAACAGTTCCACGCTCCGTTTTTCCCCGCTTTTTACATGAATCCGCTTAAACGCCGCCAGATGATGGTTCCTCACCTCAAACTGTGATTCGGTATCTTTCAGGTAAACCTGCACTACCTCATCTCCGTCTACAAGGCCCCTATTCTCCACCGCGACGGTAATTTTTACTCCATCCTCTTCCATGTCAATCTTCAAATCAGAATACTGGAAGGAGGTATAGCTTAACCCATATCCGAAGGGATACATGGGAGTGGTTTCCAGATACCGGTAGGTTCTTCCCTTCATGGAATAATCGGTAATAGGCGGCATGCCCTCTGCCGATGCATAGAAAGTAACCGGCAGCTTTCCGGAAGGATTCACGTCACCGAACAAAATCCTGGCGATAGCAAGCCCTCCTTCTGCACCGGGATACCACCCCTGGAGAATTGCCTTTACATTGGAGGAATCCTGAAGCCATTTCAGTTCCACCGCACTTCCTGTCATATTCACCACAATCAGATCCACGCCTGTCTCAATCAAGGCCTTGAGAAGGCGAACCTGGCTGTCCGGCAGAGCAGTCGTCGGTTTATCTGCCATGCTGGTCTCGTCAAACCGGTTTCCCACATCATGCTGCTCTCCCTCATACCGCTCATCCAGGCCTACACAGACCACTGCCGTCCCGGCTTCTTTGGCGACATACACTGCCTCTGACACTCTGTCATCAGGAAGAGCCAGCTCCTCCACTCTGTCCTTCATGGTGTGGCAGCCTTCGGAATAATGAATCCGCACGTTCTCAGCTACCATCTCGATTCCCTCCAGAACTGTCACATATCTGGGAGCCGTGCCATGGTAGTTGCCGATAAGAGGCCATCTGCTGTCCGCATTGGGACCGATAACCGCCAGCTTTTTCATGGTCTTCTTAAGAGGCAGAATCCCGTCGTTTTTCAAAAGAACCACAGACTTTTCCGCCGCGTCAACCGCTGCCTGCCTGTGCTCCTTGCTGGCAATCTCCTCATAAGAAATCTTGTCATACTCACAGTCATCCGCAAAAAGCCCCAGCCTGAACCGGGTTCTCATGGCCCTGACGGCAGCCTCCGTAATATCCTCCTCTGTCACCAGCCCCTCCTGGTACGCCTGCATAATCTTCAGATAGGTATTGCCGCAGTTGATATCGCATCCCATCTTAAGAGCCAGAGCTGCCGATTCCGTGGCGGTGTCTGTCACATGGTGATTCTCATGGAAATCCTTGATTGCCCAGCAATCCGAAGTAAAGTATCCCTCAAAATTCCATTTTCCCCTTAAAATATCCTTCATCAAAAACTTGCTTCCGCAGCATGGCTCTCCGTTGGTCCTGTTATAGGCACCCATGACGCCCTCTACCTTAGCCTCCTTCACGCATGCCTCAAAAGCCGGCAGATACGTCTCCCACAAATCCTTATCCGACACCTGGGCGTCAAATTCATGGCGCAGTTCTTCCGGACCGCTGTGTACGGCAAAATGCTTGGCACAGGCTGCGGCCTTCAGATATTTCCCGTCACCCTGAATTCCCTTTATGAAAGCTACCCCCAGCTCCGCAGTCAGATATGGGTCCTCACCATAGGTCTCATGGCCTCTTCCCCATCTGGGATCACGGAAAATATTTACATTGGGAGACCATAAGGTCAGGCCCTTATAGATATCTCTGTCCTCCTCAGAAGAATAGGCATTATACTTGGCCCTTGCCTCCGTGGAAATAATATCTCCGATCTTTTCCATCTCCTCTGCGTCAAACATGGCTGCCAGAGCAATGGACTGGGGAAACATGGTAGCTGTGCCTGCCCTTGCCAGTCCGTGGAGGGCCTCATTCCACCAGTGGTATCTGGGAATTCCAAGCCTGGGAATCGCCGGTGCGTCAAAATTTAACTGAGATGCCTTCTCTTCCAAAGTCATCTTTTCCACCAGCTCTCTGGCCTGTTTTTCAAAATCTGTCATCAATCGTTCATTCCTTTCTATCATCCATTCAACAGAATACCAGCATTGCACCAAATATCCATGCAATGCTGTACCATAATTCTACCGTCCTGTTTACAACTTTTATATGCTCTTTCGCAATATTTATTTATAATTTCCCACCGTAATATCTTCCGTGGCAAAATTCTCTACGGCCGCCGCCTTCTTATAGAAATGAACCGCATTTTTCAAAATACCCTCAAAGGTATAATACTCGTCATCCTTTGCAATAGGCAGCTCTACCAGCATCTTCTTGCATCCGGCTTTGTAGATGGCAGTAATCAGTTCTACGGTCTTTCTTCCGTCGATTCCCGTTATCATAGGCCGGCCGCCGGTCTCCAGAGCCGTCAGGTAATTGTCGATCTCCCCCGTATGACCTTCGTAGGGCAGATCCGGAATTGCATTATAGAATTCCGTAATCTTTTTGATCAGCTCCTGATTATGCTCTTCGATGGGGAATCCGTTAGGCCTTGTCAGCTCTGCCTTGATATCCCAAGGCGCTGCGATTTTCGCGTCCGCACACTGAAGAACAATGCCCTGCTCCTCGCCGTGGTGCACCACGGAGCTGGTTACCTCCGCAATACTGTTGTTGCCGTAACGCAGAGCAGCCAGGGACAGATCCTCCACCTCGGAGTTGTCATGCATCACATTGGTCAGCATTGCCATAACCTCTGTGGGAAGTTCTCCCATGATCCAGTTAATCATGTCAATGTGATGAACCGCATGGTTCAGAGTCGGGCCGCCGCCCTCCTTCTCCCAAAGGCCTCTCCACCACAAATCATAATAGCAGTGGCCTCTCCACCACAAGGAATTCACATGGGCGCAGATAATCTTTCCGGCCAGTCCGCTGTCCGCTGTCTTTTTCAGCTTATAGATAGAATTGCGGAAACGGTTCTGAGCAATGCACCCCATAGTCACATGGTTTCTCTCTTCCGCCTCCAGCATGGCGTCACACTCTGCCAGGCAGGTAGCCATAGGCTTCTCCACCACCACGTTCATTCCTGCATCCATAGCGTGGATAGCGATTTCCGCATGAACATAGGGAGGAGTACATACATGGACAATATCAATATCCGGCATTGCCTCCAGCATCTTCTGATGGTCGTCAAATACCTGGCAGTCCAGCCCGTATTTCTCCTTCATCTTCTCCGCCTTCTCCGGGTAGATATCGCAGAGAGCCACAATCTTTACTCTCTCCGGGAATTCCAAAAGTCCCTGTACATGCTGCGGAGCAATATTACCTGTACCAACAATTGCTGCTTTTAACATAATTCTCCTTCCTGCGCCGTAAACGCATCTCAAATAATATAATCGGGAAACCGTTTCACAATCACCGACTTGTCATACAAGTACCGAGACAAGTGTTTGTCCATAATGACCAATGCCTCTTCCTTATTCCCGGCACGGACAGCATTTAAAATATCAATATGGTCATTGACAGTCTGAAGATCCACAATAACCAGAAGAGACAGATACCGGATTCTGTCAAACGGAATCCTTATGTCCTCCAGATACTCATACACATGCTGCTTCCCTGCCAGTTTAAACAGAAGACGGTGAAACTCGTCATCCAGTTCCAGAAGCCTGCTTTGATTGGACGTATGAAGATACCGTTTCTGAAGCCGGATATTCTCCTCCATCTCACGCAGATCCGGTGCCTTATCAAGACCACAGCAAATCTCCACAATCGCCCTCTCCAGAATCTTTCTGGCAAAGTTGGATTCCTCCACCAGTGCATAATCAATTTTTGTTACACGGCTGCCTCTTTTGGGCAGTACCTCAATCAGATCGATCTTTGACAATTCCACCAAAGCTTCCCGAACCGGAGTACGGGAAACATGCAGTTCCTCTGTCAGCGTGTTCTCCGATAACATCTCCCCAGGCTTTAATGCACATTCAATAATATTTTTCTTCATTACCCGAAGAACATATTCTCTTGCGCCTTCTCCATAAAGCCTTTCTAAAACCTGCATAGCCCCTCCATTTTACCTTCTCTATCCCGGCAATGCCGCTTCCCGGCAGTGCTACGGAATTATTCCAGAATACTTGCCTGCATCTGAGCCTTTACACACAGCTCCGCCGCCTTGAATGCATGCTCCTGTGTCATGGCATTTTCCGTGCGGTTGATGCAGTCCAGAATCAGCTGCCCGAAATACGGATATCCCACTTTCCCTGTTACCTCATAGTGGTGCTCTCCCTCTTTGTTTACCATAAATACATGGTTGCTGGTTCCGTCGCCGGTTCCCACATTGATATATTTCCGAAGCTCAATATACCCTTCCGTTCCAAGAATAAACATTCTGCCGTCTCCCCAGGTGCCCAGACCGTCCGGCGTAAACCAGTCCACACGGAAATACATGGTAGCTCCGTTATCGCCTACCAGCACACAGTCTCCGAAGTCATTGAGGCCCGGATGATCCTTGTGCCCATAGTTTGCAATCTGGCTTCTCACCACCGTAGCATCCTTTACATCGGCAAAATACAGGAACTGCTCAATCTGATGGCTTCCGATATCACACAGGATTCCGCCGTATTTCTCCTGCTCATAGAACCAGTCTGGACGGCTCTTGGGATCGCCGACCCTGTGGGGTCCCATGCCCAGAACCTGGATAACCCTTCCGATGGCTCCTTCTTTAATCAGCTGTCCTGCGTACACCGCAGCCTCCACATGGATTCTCTCGCTGTAGTATACCATGTATTTCTTTCCTGTCTTAGCCACCATTTCTTTGGCCTGCTCCAACTGCTTCAGCGTGGTAAGAGGGGCTTTGTCCGTAAAATAGTCTTTGCCCGCCTCCATAACCCGCAACCCCAGAGCACAGCGCTCACTGGTCACCGCAGCGCCGCATACCAGCTTCACCTCCGGGTCTGCTAAAACCTCCGCTTCGCTGGAAGCAGCCTTTGCAGACGGAAATGCCTCTCTAAATTTCTTTACCTTCTCTGGGTCCGGATCATACACCCATTTTACCTCCGCACCTGCCTCCGTAAGACCGTTGCACATGCCATAGATATGGCCGTGATCCAAAGCAACGGCGGCAATCTTAAATTCTCCCGGTTTTACCACCGGATCTGCCTTTCCCTTCGGTGCAAAATTCATACCGCTTACTGCCATCATTTCCTCCGTTCTGCCGTATGTCCGGCGCCTGCCGCAACGGCATTTAACTAAAATTTTTCATAATGCTGTAAAAATGCCTGCTTCTGCCTCTTCTGCTTTATAAATCAGAAGAACAGGAGCAGGCACTTAACGTTTGTTTTATTCTGCTTAACTTTTAGTTTCCATAAACCTCGTCGAAGTGTGCGGTTCTCTCTGCAATAACATCCTCAACACCGGCCTTCTTTGCTTCCTCAAGCCACTCGTCATAGATTGCATCCAGCTGATCCGGTGCACAGGTGATACACTGTACCTGATATTTGGATCTGAGAAGAAGGAAATCATCGGTCAGCTCTGTCTGCTTCTCTGATGTAAAGGTAGGCTTATGGATAATCTGTCCGGTCAGAGAGTTCTCATAGTTTGCAACTACGTCATCATAGTAAATCGGATTCTCAGCAGCAGTACATTTGTTGAAATCATCAACCGTTGCGAAATATCCCTGATTTCCTACCAGGAACATATCGGTACGGATCCAGTCTTTATCCGTAGCGTTGTAAGCCGCATCAATAACAATCGGGATACCCTCATCATCCAGCTTGTAGTTCTCGTCTTCAAAACCGTGATACAGTACAAAGCCGCCGTCTGTGGTTGCCATCCAGTCAAGATAGGTCATGGCAGCCTCAACCTTTTCCTCAGATGCGGTCTTCGGGCACATACTAATCAAACCGCCCTGTGCATAGGCATCTGCGTACTGATTGCCGTCGTTTACATTCTTTAAGTTAGGAATAGACACAAACTTTGCAGTTGGAGTATTCTCTCTCAAAGTCGTCTCCGGTGAGTTTCTCAGCGGGTCTACGTTGTAGTTAACATTGGACTCATAGAATGCCAGCTGGCTGTTAACAATCTTCTGTACAAAGGTCTCTGTGGTATTGGTGTAGAACTCCTGGTCCATAACACCGTTGTTATAGCACTTGTTTAAGAAACGGATATATTCTCTGTAGCCTGGGTCATAATAGAAATCAAAGCCGTCAGCGATATCCATCTGTTTCTGATCGCCCTTTAACTGTGTAAATGCCATGGTCATGTTGTTTCTGTATCCGGTACCGGTACTGGTGGACTCAAGACCCCAGAAATATCCGCCGATTACATTGGTCAGACCATCCGGGTTATTCTTTACACATGCCTCAAGGAAATCGTACAGTTCATCCGGAGTGGTAGGAGTATCCATGCCAAGCTTCTCTAACCAATCCTGACGAATAAACAGATTAGAGTTAGCAGTCGTTGCACGTCTGGCAACGATTCCGTACAGAACATCGCCGCCGCGGCCGATATCAATCACGTCTTCTCCCAGATAAGCCTTTAAGTTCTTGGCCTGATCCGCTCCGTCGATAAACGGGCTTAAATCCCAGATACCGCCGTCTCTGTAATAATCCTCTGCATAGGAATAGGTATAGGTCAGAGTAAGGTCCGGAGCCGTACCGGAAGCCATCATGGTCTGCATCTTGGTAATCTCGTCAGAACGGGGAACCGCAATGAATTCCAGATTGATTCCGACTTTATTCATCTGCTCCTGCGCATATTTGGTCCACTTGTTGTCAAGAATCGTGTTGCCTTCCGGAGCATTGCTTCGGTCAAACAACTCAACGGTAATGGTTACATTGTCAAACTGCTTGTCGCCATATGTAGTTTTGTATCCGCTGTCGCTGCTTTCGCTTCCACTTCCACCGCCAGAGCTTCCTGCCCCCCCGTCGCTGCTTCCGGCGTTGTTTGATCCGCCTGAACTGCCGGAACCGCCTGCACTACCGGAATCGCCTGAGCCGCCGCCGCAGGCTGTCAGCAATGACATCGTCATAGCTGCTGTCAATACACATGCTAAAATTTTTTTCATCTTTCTACTCCTTTTCCTTATTTTTATTAACAGCATTGCGCTGTGATAAACATTAACCCTTTACGGAACCAAGCATAACGCCTTTTACAAAGTACTTCTGCAGCCATGGATACACACAGATAATCGGCAGCGTGGCCACAACTACGCAGCACATCTTCAGAGACTGAGACATAACCTGGGTACCGATACCCTCTCCGTTGCCGCCTGCATTGGCCAATTCATCTGCAAACAACAGGTTTCTCAGACGAAGCTGCAATGTAAATTTATCCGGAGAAGTAATATAAATCAGTGCATCAAAGTAGCTGTTCCAGTAGTTAACCGCATAGAACAGACCGATGGTTGCAATAATCGGAATAGACAGAGGCAGAATAATCTTAAACAGAATCTGCATCTCATTGGCCCCGTCGATTCTTGCCGCCTCTTCAAGTTCTGTGGGAAGCTGTCTGAAGAAGGTTCTCATAACGATAAAGTTAAATACGTTAACTGCCTGAGGAATAAACAGGGAAGTAAGGCTGTCATACATGCCAAGTCCCTTTACCACCAGGAAGGTAGGAATAATACCGCCGCTGAAATACATGGTAAACAGAATCAGACCGGACAGAATACCTTTTCCCGGAAGGTAATCTCTGGACAGCGCATATGCCGCCGCAATGGTCAGGATCAAACCGATCACCGTACCCATGATGGTGGTGAATATGGTAACCCACATGGCGCTCCATATCTGGGAGTTCTTCATAATGGTCTGGTACGCCGTCAGCGAGATATCAATGGGATAGAAGGTAACCTTCCCGGATAAAACCGCATTGTAACCGGAAAATGAATACGCCACCACATTCAGGAAAGGATAGAGGCAGATAAAGGCAAGCACTGCCAGGAAAAAATAATTCAAAAACTTTCCGATTGTAAATTTATTCTTCTTTTTATTCATAGTAGAAGTTGCTTCTTGTGCCATTGTTCTTCCTCCTTCCTTAGATAATTCCTTCTTCGCCGATCAGCTTTGCAAACCAGTCAGCCAGAACCAGAATTGCTATGTTAACAAGGGACTGGAACAGACCGATAGCCGTAGCATCGCTGTATTTTGCTCTCACGATACCGATTCGGTAAATATAGGTACTGATAACCTCGGACACGCCCATAACCTTATCATTGCCTAACAGAAGCGGTGCATCCAATCCGATGGTCATCATCTTGGAAATCTGAAGGATCAACATGGTCACAACAACCGACTTAATCATTGGAAGAGTTATGTACCAGATTCTCTGAAGGTTGGTAGCTCCGTCAAGGTAAGCAGCCTCGTAAAGAGACTCGTCTACACCGGTCAATGCTGCCAGGTAGATGATGGTTCCCCATCCGATCTCCTTCCAAACCTGCAGGATAACGTAGGTGAACATCCACCAGCCTTCGCTGCTTAAGAAAGGAATCTTGTTCCCGCCCATGGAAGAGATAATATTGTTGATAGTACCGTCATTCTGCGTAAACAGGTTGGTGGCAATACCGGCAACAACCACCCATGAAATAAAGTGAGGCAGATACAGAACGCTCTGAGTCAGCTTCTTAAACTTCATGCCTGCTACTTCGTTCAGCATCAGGGATACAATGATGGTAAGCGGGAAGTTGATTGCCAGGGTCATCAGGTTCAGCACCAAAGTATTCTTAATGGCACTCCAGAAATTGGCATCCGCAAATACCTTCTTAAATGTGGTAAAGCCCCACCAGGTACTGCCGAACATACCCTTAAAAATGTTGTAGTCCTGGAATGCGATGGTGATACCATACATCGGGACATACTTGAAAACAATGAAATACACGATTACCGGCAGCAGCATCAGATACAGCCACCTGCATTTCCACATCTGGGCCATGGTCTGCTGTGTCGTACGCTTATGCACGGCCCGGCCCTGTCCTTGTTGTTTCTTCATTCTTCCCCTCCTTAAATTAATAAATTATATAGCTCAGGCGGAACCACGGGTTCCACAACATTAACACTGCCACATAAATCATCATGGCAAATATGCTGAATGACAGGGTATCACGGACAAATCCTCTGGCTTCTTAAAATATCTAATATTGCCAAAGGATTGGTGTGTTTGTACAGAATAGTCCACAATTTTTTCAGTGTTTTTGTTGTTTTATTATGGTTATTTTACTACTTGTATGTAAGTTTGTCAATAGGTGATTGGATAAATTGCCGTCTTCCTTCCTACGCCAAACCTTACTTCTCTATTTTTTATAGTTCAGGGCCCGAATCGCATTGAGAATTGCCAGAACTGACACTCCCACGTCCCCAAACACAGCAGCCCACATGGATGCCTTTCCGAAAGCTACCAATACCAGAACCAGAATTTTCACGCCAATGGCAAACATAATATTCTGCTTTACGATCCCAACGGTCTTTCTGGCAATCCGGATGCAGTCTACGATCTTGGAAGGCTCATCATCCATAATTACCACGTCCGCTGCCTCCACCGCCGCATCGGAACCAATGCCTCCCATAGCGATGCCCACATCCGCCCTGGCCAGTACGGGAGCATCGTTAATTCCGTCTCCCACAAAGGCCAATGTCTTATCTTCCGGTTTCTCTCTTAATAATTCTTCTACTTTTAAAACCTTATCCCCAGGAAGTAAGTTTCCGTAGACGCGGTCCAACTTCAGTTTCCCGGCCACAAGTTTTCCCACTTCCTCCTTATCACCGGTCAGCATCACCAGATTGCGGACATTCTCTCCTCGAAGGCCCTCTATGGCAACAGGCACATCCTGCCTTACCGTGTCAGAAATAACGATGGTACCTAAAAACTCCTGATCCCTGGCAAGATAAAGAATGGTTCCTGCAGTCTGTTTTCCGGTAATTCCCGCTACATTCCTCTCCTCCATCAGCCTCCTGTTTCCAATATACAAATCCGAGGAAGTTCTGCCATCTTCCGTCTCTCCGGCTGCCTTTATGCCGGCGGCTTTTCCTCTGCCCTCTTTAATCACCCCATGGATCCCCAGGCCTGCCAGTTCTTCTATGGAGAGAACACGGCTTTGATCTATGGCATCACGGCTTTTTCCGGTTTCCCTTTCATACGCCTCCAAAACAGACAAGGCAATCGGATGGTTGGAATGGCATTCCCCATAAGCTGCCAGAGTCAGCAGCTCTTCCCTGCTTACAGACAGCGGTTCCACATCCGTCACCTGGAATTTTCCGGTGGTAAGAGTTCCTGTC
>CAYWRB010000050.1:0-11538 GCA_964460025.1 uncultured Hungatella sp. | reverse complement strand
AACAAACGTGTTCTAAATGGCATAGGACCATTTGCCTCTCTATATGATATAGAATTTCAGACTATAAAAAATCCTATATTGGTTTTAAAATCAGAAGAACCGGGTTCCAAACAAAAATTAGCCATGGAGTATGGGTACAGTGAATCAATCTGTCACGACATGATAAATCATTTGGTAAATGATATTGCAGTAATGGGAGCGAAGCCGCTTGCAGTACTTGACACGATTGTGTGTGGAAAGGCAGAAAAAGCAACAATAAAATCCTTTGTGAAGGGTATATCCGAAGCATGCCAGGAAAACGAGTGTAATTTGGTTGGCGGAGAAACTTCAATTCAACCGGATGTTGTCAGTAGTGGGTTATATATTCTAACTTCCAGTATTGCAGGTATTGTTTCTCGGAATAATATTATCGACGGCTCCAATATTCACGAAAGCGATGTTATACTGGCAATAGCCTCAAATGGCCTTCATACAAATGGTTATACGTTAGTTCGGCTGTTGATGGAGAAAATGCCGCAAATAAAACTGGACAAAATAAACGGAGAAACTTTTATTGAACAAATTATGAAGCCACACACGCCATACTACAAGTCAATCAAATCTCTATTTTCCGATAGTAGCATTCATGGTATGGCGCATATCACCGGCGGTGGTATAGAGGGAAATTTATGTAGGATTATTCCAAATGGGTTATGTGCTGAAATATATTTGGATCAGGTTAAACCGTTGCCCATATTTTCTTATATTAAGGCAGTTGGAAATATTGATGAAACTGAAATGCTCTCTACATTTAATTGTGGTGTTGGTATGATTGTTGTTGTAGAAAGACAATATGCAAAACATGTAGAAGGGTTTATTAAAAAATATCATGACTGCTATGAAATTGGTAAAATCAAAGCTGGGAGTAAAAAAATAAGCTTTAAAAATCATATCACTTGGTGAAAAGAATACCTCTAGCATAAGTCCATAGGCTTGTGCTGGAGGTGTATTTCGTTTTCAAACGTTGAAGATTTATATCCCGGCGATTGTTACATTGGAGTATAAAAATCCTGTACCGTTTATGATTTCCACGGCCCCTGGCGGTAGAAGTGAATGGACAAAATCGTAGCCACTGTCCATCCTACGGGCCATGCGCACCAGATACCGGTTGCGCCTAAGGGCGTTCTGGACAGCAGGACTGCCAGCAGGACACGGAGGATTAAGTCAATGAAGGTGGAAATCATAAAGCTTTTCATAAGACCTGTACCCCGCAGGATTCCGTCGGCAACTAATTTGGAAGAAATCACAAAGTAGAATGGGGACAGAATTCTTAAATAAACAATACCTGTACTTAAAGCCGTAGGCGTAGGCTGCTCGATAAACAGTTTAAGGACAGCGGAACCGGCGAAAAAGTAAAGGAGGACAAGGGGGAGGCTCAGGAGCCAGACAAGCTTGACACCGGCACGAAATCCGTCTTTGATGCGGGGAAGCTTTCCGGCGCCCATATTCTGGGCAGCGTAATTGGAGATTCCGTTTCCCAACGTGGTGAAGGAGGTAATCACCAGATTATTCAGCTTGACAGCTGCGGAATAGCCGGCCATCACGGCAGGTCCGAATCCGTTGATGACGCCCTGGATAATAATATTTCCTATGGAGATAAAGCTTTGCTGCAGGATGCTGGGAATGGCGATGGCAGCAATTTTTTTCAGAAGATGCCAGTCAAACAGAGAAGCTGTTCCTTGGAAGGTGATTTTTTTCAGCCGCATCCATACGGTGAAGACAGCCAAGGCACAGCTGACGCCCTGACATAGAAAGGTTGCCCATGCCACGCCGGCTACGCCCATGTTGAAGGCTTTTACAAATAAGATATCCACGGCAATGTTGGCAGTGGAGGACAGGGCGAGGAAATAAAAGGGGGTTTTGGAATCTCCCAGCGCGGAAAAAATTCCGGTTGAGATATTGTAAAAAAATACGAAAGGCAGTCCCCATACATAGATGTCCAGATACAGGGCGGAGTCTGAAAAGACTTCATCCGGCGTCCGAATCATATGTAAAAGCTGATTGCATCCCAAAACTCCTATAAGCATGAGAATTCCACAGAGGACAGCGCTGAAGATACAGGCGGTTGTCACTGCGGTTTTCATTGTCCTGTATTCTTTGGCGCCGAACAGCTGGGAGACAATGACGGAGCAGCCCATGTTGCAGCCAAAAGCAAAGGCGATAAATATCAATGTGATTTCATAGCTGTTGCCTACGGCGGCCAGGGCATTTTCACTGATAAATTTGCCGGCTACCAGGCTGTCGGCAATGTTGTAAAGCTGCTGAAAGATGATGCTGCCAAACAGAGGAAGGCAGAATTTCCATAAGACGGTCTCCGGTTTTCCTACGGTCAAATCTTTGTTCATGATACCCATATCCTTTCTTTTATACACATGTTTATATGCACGTAAAGTTTTAGGTTGTAACATAACAGTTCAGACAGGCTTCCGCGTTTCCCGAGGGACGCCTTCGGTGCGCCACGCTGCCTGTACGAAAATGTAATGACTTTCAATTTACAACTCTCCGGAAACGTATTATAATACTTGTTGACTGATATGAAAAATACATATAATACATTAGAGAGATGTAAAAAATATATGGATATTAATTTTGAATATTATAAGATATTTTATTTTGTTGCAAAGTACAGAAACATAACGAAGGCCGCCGCTGCTTTGGGGAGCAATCAGCCAAATGTCACCAGAATCATGAAGCTTTTGGAGAATCAACTGGGGTGCCGCCTGTTTATCCGTGAGGCCAGAGGGGTAAGTCTTACGGAGGAAGGGGAGCGCCTGTTTTCTCATGTTGAGATTGCATACGACCATTTATTAAGCGGGGAAAGGGAGATCAGCTATCATGAAGCGGATGGGGAGGGGACTGTGGAAATAGGCGCCACAGAGACAGCGCTTCATCTGCTTCTCCTAGATGCACTGGGAGAGTTTCGGGCAAAATATCCTAAAATACGGATAAAGATTCACAATCATACAACCCTGGAAATATTAAAATATCTGGTAAGCGGCAGATTGGATTTTGCCGTTATCACAACGCCTTTTGATGCGGCAAAATCGTTTCGGAGAGAAGAACTTTTGGTATTTCAGGAGATTCTTGTGGGGGGAAGACAGTACGGCAGCTTTGAAGGAAAGGTTTTGGAGCTGAAAGGGCTGAAGGATTTCTCATGGATTGGCTTGGGAAGAGGAAGCGTGACCTATGATTTCTATCGAAATTTCTTTATAGAGCATGAGGCAGATATTGAGCTGGATATGGAAGTGGCTACCTCTGATTTGATGATACCTTTGATACGGAATAATTTAGGGATTGGTTTTGTGCCGGAGGCTCTGGCGCAGCCGCTGCTGGATAGAAAGGAACTGGTGAGGCTGGACTTTGGGTTCCAGGCGCCGGCCCGGGCTGTTGAAATCATCTATGACAGGAGGCAGGAAAGGAGCGTGCCTGCAGACGCTTTTTACAGATATTTAAAAAACAGATAAGACTCTTGCTGTCATGGGGATTTTATACTATAATATTCTGAAAATCTACAGGAAGGGAAACAAATAAAGGATTTATGAAAAAGAAAAAACAGTGGATTTGGACATTATTGATGGTTCTTTATGTGGGATTTATTTTCAATAATTCCATAACACCGGCGATAGAGTCTTCTAAACAAAGCGGAAGAGTACTTGGTATGGTTCTGGCGACGTTCCGGCTGGTAGGTTTGGACAGTGCCATGGTGACAGAGCATATCATTCGGAAGATGGCTCATTTTACAGAGTATTTCTTGATGGGAGTACTTTTGTGGAACTGTCTCAGGTCCTATATGCTGACGGGAAAATTGTGGCTTGTGCTGCAGCTGTGGCTGATTACGGTGATTCCTTTGACGGATGAGACGATTCAGCTGTTCAGTGAAGGCAGGGCAGGGATGATCAGCGACGTATGGCTGGATGTTTCGGGAGCGGCGTTGGGAAGTTTGGGGATGCTTGGAGCCTGGTATTTGATGAACTATATTGGAGAGAGGAAAAGAAGGAAGGCCGGCAGCGCGGCGGATTCCGGGCTGCAGGGAAGAAAGAAATTACGGAAAGGGCAAGGCAGATGAGCAGAAATATCTGGATGGTGCTTCAATATGACGGAACCCGCTATGACGGTTGGCAGAAGCAGGGGAATACGGACAATACGATTCAGGGAAAGCTGGAGCAGGTGCTTACACGTATGACCGGCAGGGAGACGGAAGTTCATGGTTCCGGGCGGACGGATGCAGGGGTTCATGCATCGGGGCAGGTGGTAAATGCCCATCTGGAGACGCCGCTTTCGGAGGATGAGATAAAGGCGTATGTGAATCAGTACCTGCCGGAGGATATTTTGGTACTGGAGGTGTCAGAGGCGGACAGTCGGTTTCACAGCCGCCTGAATGCCGTAGAGAAGATTTATACATACCAGCTGGATATGGCAGAGAAGGTTTCGGTGTTTGAGAGAAAGTACCGATATGCCGTGGGAGGGAGGCTGGATGTGAACGCAATGGAACGGGCCGGGAGGTTTCTCTGCGGAACCCATGATTTTAAGAGCTTCTGCAGCGGAAGGACTGGGAAAAAGTCTACGGTAAGGACGCTTTATGAAATCAGTTTTGCCGTAGACGGAACGAAGGTGGATATACGGTATCGGGGAAACGGATTCCTCTATAATATGGTTCGGATTTTGACTGGTACATTGATTGAGGTAGGCCAGGGAAAAAGGGATGGGGACAGCATGCCTGAGATTTTGGAGAAGAGAGATAGGCAGACGGCCGGATTTACGGCGCCGGCCAAGGGATTATTTTTGACGGAGGTCCGATATCCTGCTGCCTTGGAGAAATAACGAGTACGGAATCCGCTGGAATATCCGTAAGACAGTACTGAGATTAGGAAAAATAATTTTGGAAGTTCAGGAAATGGAGTTTGGAAAATGACAGAGTTTTTGGTAAGAAGATTTGTGAAGGACTATGAACATACGGCGGAACCCAAGGTGCGCACGTCTTATGGGGTGCTGGCCAGCTTTGTTGGGATTGTATGCAATATACTTTTATTTGGGGTAAAGCTGGGAACCGGAATCGTGATTCACAGTATTTCCGTTATGGCGGACGCATTTAACAATCTGTCGGATGCGGCTTCGTCGATTATCGGATTTGTGGGTGTGAAGATGGCGGGAAAGCCGGCGGATGAGGATCACCCTTTTGGACATGGAAGGATTGAGTATATTTCTGCTTTTATCGTAGCCTTTCTGGTGATTCAGGTAGGATTTTCGCTGTTTAAAACGTCGGTGGGGAAGATCCGCAATCCGGAGGAGATGACCTTTCATCTGGTCTCTGTGGTGATCCTGCTTTTATCTATCGGAGTGAAGCTGTGGCTGGGGCTGTTTAACCGGAAGCTTGGGAAACGGGTGCAGTCTACGGTGATGATGGCAACGGCGGCGGATTCTCTGGGAGATGTGGCAACCACCTCTTCTACCATTTTTTCTCTTGTGGTGTTTGGAGTATTTGGGTGGAATATTGACGGAATCGTAGGACTTATCGTGTCCGTGGTGGTTATGATTGCGGGAATCAATATTGCGAAGGATACTCTGGCGCCTTTGATTGGACAGGCCATTGATCCGGCGATTTATAAGCAGATTACGGATTTTGTGGAGAAATATGATGGAATTGTTGGGAGCCATGACTTGATTGTGCACAATTACGGCCCTTCGAAAAGCATGGCCTCAATCCATGCGGAGGTGCCTTCTGAGCAGAACATTGAAGTGAGTCATGAGATTGTGGATGCCATCGAGAGAGACTGCTTGCGGGAACTGGGAATATTTCTGGTTATCCATATGGATCCGGTGGAGACACACAATGAGAAGGCGGCGGCTCTTCGGGAGAAGATGGCAGGGCTTCTGGACGGTTTGGATTCCAGGCTGGAGTTTCATGATTTTCGCATTGTAAACGGTACGGACAGAGTGAATCTGATTTTTGATTTGGTAGTTCCAAGAGAGTATAATCCGTCCATGCGGGGCACAATAAAGGATAAGATTTCGGAGGAAGTGCAGAAATGGGATTCTAAATTTTACTGTGTCATTACAGTGGAAAATAGCTATTGTGCAGAGAATCCGGAGTCAGTCTGACGGTTGATGAGGAATGAAGATGGGGAATGACAGAGAAGAGAAAAGCCGGTCGGAGTATGACCGGCTTTTGTTGTTGATGAAGGAGGGGGACAAGGAGGCGTTTCGCTGTCTGTATGAGGAGACGGCAAAAAGTGTTTATGGTTATGCCTTGTCATTATTAAAGAATCCTCAGGATGCGGAAGAGGCTATGCAGGATGCGTATCTGACTGTGTGGAATCAGGCGGAGCGATACCATTCTGACGGGAAACCTATGGCCTGGATTTTTACAATTACAAGAAATCTATGTTATATGAGGCTGCGGAGGCAGACCAGCCAGAATGGGGTCAGTCTGGACGAATTGAGAGAACAGGAGGGCGGGTGGGAGCCTGGGGAACTGTGTGATGCTATCGAATCAGCGCCGGAGAAGCAGGTGCTTTTGGAGGCATTGAAGTCTCTGAAGGAGGAGGAGCGGAGTATTATACTGCTTCACGATGCCAGCGGTATGAAGCATAGGGAAATCGCGGAGCTTTTGGATATGCCTCTTCCTACGGTTTTGTCGAAGTATCACAGGGCCATGAAAAAGCTGTTAAAGAGGTTGTAGGATAGTGACTGCTGCCTGTACAGATGAGGGAGGTTGTGTAAATGCAGGGTAATCGGGCATTTACATGGCCTTTTTTGCGGGAAGTGGGAAAATACGAAATCACCATACGAAAAAAATACATATAAAATAGCAAAAAGGGGTTGACGAATTTGAAACCTTATTGTATAATACAATTCGTTGCCGAGTAAGAGCAACAGATTGAGATTGGGCTATCGCCAAATGGTAAGGCAACGGACTCTGACTCCGTCATTTTCAAGGTTCGAATCCTTGTAGCCCAGTGGATAAAAGGTAAGAAACATTGATTTTTCAATGGTTTCTTACCTTTTTTGTTTATCAGGATAAAAAGTAAGGAATCCCAAAATATATATGCAGGGGATGAAAGTGTTCCAATTATTGTTCTAAAAGTAAAATGGGCCGCTTGATTTAGACTACTCTATACATTATAATAAGGATAGCAGGGCTGGTATTTTGGCCGGAATTATTTGAAAGGAGACAATAAGAATGCCAAAAGAACCAGTTCAGAATGAAAAAATGCCGGAGACAGAATTTTCAGAGGCATATACGGATGCAGGAGAACAGGAGAGCATCATAAAAGAGCGAGAGAGAAGAGTTGCCGAGGCCAGGAGTTTAAATCTTCTAAGCAATACGTTCATGACGGTGGCATTGGAGGATAAGCTGGCATGTCAGCATGTTCTGAGGGTGGTGACAGGAATTTCGGATTTGGAGGTTAAGGAAGTCCGGAAACAGTATCGCGTTGCGAAGATTACCTCCCATGATGCAATCCTTGATATTTTAGCGGAAGACGGGAAGAAGCAGCTTTATAATTTGGAAATTCAGAGATCCGAGACCATAGACCATGCCAGACGTACACGGTTTTACGGGGCTATGATTGACAGTGAATACCTGGCAAAGGGAAAAGATTATGATGAGATGCCGGAGGTGCATATTATATATATCAGTGAGACTGATTTGTGGAAGGCCGGGAAGACTGCATATGAGGTGGAGAAGTATTTTAAAGGAACCAAGGTAAGATATGATGATGGAATACATGTGACATATGTGAATGCGGAGGTGGATGATGGAACGGCTTTAGCTAAAATGATGAAATATTTTAAAACTGCGGATCCGCAGGATATGAGCCAGGGTGAACTGTCTAATCGTGTACACTTTCTGAAGTGTGAAGAAGGAGGTTATAAGGTTATGTGTGAGATGAGTGAAAAATGGGTGGAAGAAGGAGAGGAAAAGAAAGCCAAAGAGGTAGTATTTAATTTGGCTGACCGAGGAATGAAGGCGGAGACTATTGCTGAAATCGTAAAAATGAATATAACCGTTGTGAAGCAGTGGTTAGAGGGTGCTGTAGCAACAAGATAGACATTATAGGTCAATTGATAGGTCAATTCGCCAAAACGAAGCAGGAAACCATGGCCTTGGCTAATGGCAGAAATTCCCCAGCCCAGTGGGGAAAAGGTAAGGAACATTGATTTTTCAATGGTTTCTTGCCTTTTTTGTTTATCAGGATAAAAAGTAAGGAATTAAAAAATATATATGCAGGGGATGAAAGTGTTCCAATTTAGACATATGTGAATGTGGAGAAAATCAAGTTTAAAGCAGAATCTAAGTCAGAATTAAGAATGTCGGCTTTTAGAGTGATTGAATTCTAGACATTCCGGAAGAAATGCTATATAATGAAAGGTGATTTTGGTTGAAAAGGAGCAGACATATGTATCAGTTTGACAGCCGGGTGAGATATAGTGAGACAGATGAGAAGGGCAGATTAAGTGTGACTGGGATGATGAACTATCTTCAGGACTGTTCCACATTTCAATCGGAGGACATAGGGATGGGGATTTCCTATCTGAGGGAACATCATCAGGCATGGTGGCTGTCTTCCTGGCAGATTATGATTGACCGGTATCCGGTGTTAGGAGAAAAGATAGTGATAGGCACCTGGCCTTATGATTTTAAGGGAATCTATGCATACCGTAATTTTACCATTCAGGATTCCAAAGGGGAATATCTGGTCAGGGCCAATTCCATCTGGTTTTTATTTGACACGGAGGCAGGGAGGCCTGTCAGGGTGACAAATATAGATATTGACGGTTATGGGGAACTGGAAGAGAGGCTGGCTATGGAATATGCACCCAGGCGGATTGCACTTCCTGAGGAGTATGTCCTTAAAGAACCGATTTTGGTGATGAAGCACCATATAGACACAAACCATCATGTAAACAATGCTCAGTATGTGGAAATTGCCAGAGAGTTTCTCCCGGATGATTTTGATATGAAAGAGCTGAGAGTAGAATACAGGAAGGCAGCAGTGATGGGCGATTATTTAACACCACGGATTAGCACAACAGAGGAGGGATATGTAGCGGCTTTATGTGACGGGGAGAAAGTGCCTTACGCAGTGGTCCGGATGGACGGATAGGGACAGATATGTAATGTATGCCGATGGCCGGCAAAGGGAAGTTACAGGGGAAAACGAAATAAAAGCACATGACGAATACAACGGAGGAAAATATGATCGAGTTAGGGAAAAGACAGCTTTTGGAAGTAGTCCGTGCAAAGGATTTTGGAATTTATCTGGGAGAGAAAAGCGATGATGAGGCAGCTGTGCTGCTTCCCAAAAAACAAGTTCCGGAGGGAACGAAAATAGGAGATAAACTGGAAGTGTTTATCTATAAGGATTCGGAGGACCGTCTCATCGCCACCACAGCAGTTCCCAAGCTGCAGGTAGGGGAAACGGCAGTCTTGACCGTGAAGGAAGTTGGGAAAATCGGAGCATTTCTCGATATGGGGTTGGAGAAGGATCTTTTGCTTCCGTTCAAGGAGCAGAATCATAAGGTGCGTCAGGGAGAGGAGTGCCTGGTAGCGCTTTATGTGGATAAGAGCAAACGGCTTGCGGCAACCATGAAGGTATATTCTTACATGAGCAGTGAGTCTCCTTATCAGAAGGATGACAGAGTGACGGGAACCATATATGAGATCAACAGAAATCTGGGGGCATTTGTGGCGGTGGACAACCGGTATTACGGAATGATTCCTCAGAGAGAATTGTTTGGAGATATTCGGGAAGGAGATGTGATAGAGGCCAGGGTTACTAAGGTGCGGGAGGACGGAAAGCTGGATTTAAGTCCAAGGGAAAAGGCGTATATTCAGATAAATGAGGATGCCAGGCTGGTAATGGAAGCAATCGAAGAGCAGGGAGGAGCGCTTCCTTTCAACGATAAGGCATCTCCGGAGATTATCAAAGAAACATTTCACATGAGTAAAAATGCATTTAAAAGAGCAGTGGGACATCTTTTGAAAGAAGGAAGTATTAAAATTACGGATAAGACCATAGAAAGGATATAGGAGGTAGTTGTGGACTCGATAGAATATTATAATAAATATGCGGCAAAAATATATGAAGATACGGTTGATATGGATGTCAATGAACTTTTGAACCAGTTTTTAAAAGAGCTGGAAGAGGGAGACACCATTCTGGATCTGGGCTGCGGTTCGGGACGGGATTCCCTGGCGATGTATGACCTGGGATATGATGTGACTCCGTTAGACGCATCGGAGGAGATGTGTAAACTTGCGGAGATACATACCGGCTTGGATGTACTTTTGATGACCTGTGAAGATATGGAGTTTGAGAATGTTTTTGACGGGATCTGGGCCTGTGATTCTTTAATCCATGTACCTAAAAATGAGATGCCGGAGATTCTGTGCAGGATTTCCGATGCTCTCTGTTCCCATGGAGTACTGTATATGTCCGTGAGAAAAGGAGATTTTGAAGGATTTCGTGGAGAAAGGTATTTTTGCGAGCATACAATGGAGAGTCTGACAGCCATGGTGGAGCGGACAGGCCTGTTTGAGATCTTAAAGGTCTGGGAGAGCGAGGATCCAAGAGCCAATCATCCGGACAGCATGTGGGTGAATATGCTGGCGAAAAAGCGGTAGCAGCAGTTCTCCAAAAAGGCTGCCGCGCCGTGAAATCTGCATAAAGTGAGGGAGACAACGGAATGAGGAAAAGACCGGTTTGGGTGGACTATGTACTGATCATACTGGGGGCCTTTCTTATGGGGTTTGCCATCAAGAATATGTATGACCCGGTCGGTCTGGTTACAGGAGGGGTGTCAGGCATTGCAATCATTGCAAAAAATTTGGCGGATATCCCTCTGTGGATTACCAACACGGTGTTAAATATCCCTTTGTTTCTGGCTGCCTGGAGGATAAAGGGCGGCCTGTTTTTAAAGAGGACGGCAGTAGCTGCCACGGCATTGTCCGTCTCCCTGGGAGTGATACCGGATATGAGGTTTTTGACGGATGATTTGTTTTTGGCCTCTTTGTTTGGCGGAATTGTGACCGGCGCGGGAACCGGACTTGTGTTTATGTTCTCGGCCACTACGGGAGGTACGGATCTTCTGGCGGCTCTTATTCAGAGAAAGTTAAAACACTATTCCATTGCTCAGATCATGCAGATACTGGACGGAATGGTAGTGCTGGCCGGAGCGGCAGTGTTTGGTATTTCCTATGCGCTTTATGCCCTGATTGCCATCTATGCGGTGGCAAAGGTTTCGGACGGTATTCTGGAGGGACTTAATTTTTCCAAACAGGCATTCATCATCTCCGATCAGTATGAGAAGATCGGAAAAGCGGTTATGAGCCGTTTGGGCCGCGGAGTTACGGTGGTAGATGCGGTGGGAATGTACTCAGGCAAAGGCCGTAAGATGCTTTTCTGCGTGGTATCCAAAAAGGAAATCGTAGGGATAAGAGAGATTGTGAAAGAGCTGGATAAGAAGGCATTTTTCATCGTAAGCGACGTCAGAGAG
>CAYWRB010000049.1:1944-11574 GCA_964460025.1 uncultured Hungatella sp. | reverse complement strand
AGCCATTTTTCCGATTTGTCTGGCATCATAGCCCTCATATTCTTTCAAATATCTGGGGTTTTTCTCTTCACTCCGGAAAAAATCACGGATTCTATCCTTCCATGGACCTAAGTCTCTGGCAAATGTGGGACGGGTCTTTATGTTTTCCCTAAGGTAGAGATCACAAATCAAAAGATCCCCGTAGTCCTCCATATCTTCCCCGCGCTGTTTTAAAAACTCAAACAAAATCTCATAGCGGGCCAGCCTGCTATGCTTGACCCCTGACAACTTTTTTGTCTCATAGTATCGGGCCAATTCCTCATACATGGCAAAGGGAGAATCCCACCGTTTTTCCATCTCTTCCAGCGTCATGGTAAACTGCCTGCTGTTGTAATAAACCTCCACCATCTCTTCCACTGCTTTTAGCCTCAATATCTCATCGTAGGTCATCCAGTTTGTGGACAGCACTTCATAGGGCGGGGCTTCATGGTAGCAGATTCCATATTCTTCTGCCATCTCGGCCATATAGGAGCCGGCTAAAACCTTTAAAAACCCCAGTTGAAGCTGCTCCGGCCTCATTTTGTATACCTGGTCAAAGGATTGTTTAAAGCTTTCAAAGCCTTCAAAAGGCAGCCCTGCAATCAAGTCCAGGTGTTGGTGAATATTCTGGTAGCGGTTAATGGCAGCCACGACAACCTTCAGCCGCTGCAGGTCCATCTTCCGCCGGATCTCGGCAATGGTCTTAAGATTCGTACTCTGGACACCAATCTCTAACTGTATCAGTCCTTTCCGCATCTGCTTAAGCACTTCCAGTTCTTCGTCATCAATCAGATCGCCGGAAATCTCGAAATGAAAATTGGTAATCCCATTGTCGTGTTCCAACAGATAGGTCCAAATGGCCAGCGCATGGCTTCTCTTGCAGTTAAAGGTTCTGTCTATAAACTTCACCTGAGGTACTTTATGCCTCAGAAAAAAATCCAATTCCTTTTTCACCAGTTCCAGACTGCGAAACCGTACTGTCTTGTCAATAGAAGACAGACAATAGCTGCAGCCATAGGGGCAGCCTCTGCTGCTTTCATAATAGATAATCCTGTGCTCCATTCCTTTCAGGTCTTTATAAGGAAAGGGAATCTGATCCAGATCAAGAAGCGGCCTGGAAGGCGTTTTTATGATTTTCCCGTCCTCGTCCCGGAACATAATTCCCGAAATCTGTCCAAGGACCTTTCTTGGTATTCCCTGGGACACACTATAAAATGTTCCATAGTACTCTGTCAGTTCCGCAAATACGGCCTCTCCTTCTCCCATCATAACCCCGGTGACAGCAGGTTCTTCCTTCAAAAGCCTGTCTGCATTGCAATAGGCTTCCGGGCCTCCAAGCCAGATATCCGTATGAGGCAATATTTTCGTAATGTCTTTTAGAATCTGCCTGATATATTGGATATTCCAGATATAGCAGGAAAAGCCGACTGCCTGAGGCTTTCGCCTGTAAATATCCTGAAGAATCTCGTCTGTCTGCTGGTTGATGGTGTACTCCGCCAGGTCAATCTCCATGGTTTCTTCACCGGCATAGGCCTTTAAGCTATAGATTCCCAAATTGGAATGGATATATTTTGCATTTACCGCTGCCAATAAAAACTTCATTCCTCATCCTCTCCACCATAAATCTTATAATATTCTGCCATTATCCCGCCGGAAACCAGACCACTACTTTCCAGATGCCCTTTATCATACCAAATTAAGAAATAGATTGCAACTGTCCGCAGGCAGTTCTTTTTTCCCTTGTCCCCTGATATATTAAAATATATAGTTGTATCCGGGAGAAAAACATGAAGTCATATCGTAAATCTCAGGGCACACCTCACTCCTCCTATCTGCTGACAGCTGTGGAGGCTGCTATGGCTCTTATTCTTTTTATCCTTATATATAACCTTTCCAGACAGGCTGCCATACTGACCTCCAGCCCCTCCGTCTCCTCCGCTTCTTCCATATCCGCAGAAAAAAAACGGCCTGTGGTAGTGATCGACAGCGGTCATGGCGGAAACGACCCTGGCAAGATTGGTATTGACAACAGCCTAGAAAAGGACATCAATCTGCAGATTGCCAAAAAACTGAAGCAATATCTGGAGGCTTCCGATGTGGAGGTAATTATGACCAGAGAAGAAGACACCGGCCTGTATAAGGAAAGCGACAGCCACAAAAAAATGGCCGACATGAAAGCCAGATGCCAGCTAATCAATGATGCGGTTCCGACTCTTGTGGTCAGCATTCATCAAAACAGCTATCATGAAGAATCTATCTACGGAGGCCAGGTTTTTTACTATAAAAGCTCAGAGAACGGAAAACGGCTGGCGGAAATTCTTCAAAAACGTTTTGACTTTGTTCTCGGCGATAGGAATACAAGAAAAGCCAAGGCCAATGACAGTTATTATCTGCTGCTTCATGTAAAGCAGCCCATTGTCATTGTAGAATGCGGATTCTTAAGCAACTGGAAGGAAGCCTCCCTTCTGGGCTCTGAGGAGTATCAGAACCGTCTGGCATGGACCATACATATGGGAATTATGGAGTATCTGAACACTCAATAATCCCAATCTAAAAGGGGCTGTAAAAAACACAGCCCCTTTTGATGGCAAACCTACATGCAGCTTTTAGTATTGCTCCGGCCACCCTGTGAGTCGATCGCTCCGCGCCTGCGGCGCTTCCGCTATGGCCGGCTGAATACATTATAATCATATTCCGCATCTTCCACAATTTCATTCATATACATGCAGAGAATATCTGTCCTGTCATATTCCTGCCACCGTTCATAGGCCGGCATCCGTATGACGCTATCTTTAATCTTCCAGGTATTGCCTCCTACGGCATATACGTTCAGCAAAGCATAGATCTCCGCCATCTCCTCAATTTGCTGGGAGGAAATCGCATATTTTTTCAAATGCTCTTTTGCCTGGTTATAAAAAATCTCCTGAAGGAAAGAATCCGCATAACCCTCAAAGTTCTGAAGCTTGGCATCCGGATTTCTTCTATCCTTGGTCCAATCCGATACCTTTACCCGTTCCGTGTGATAAGCAAAGGATCCCGTATCAAAATACTTCAATACTCCGTAGATACATGGAGACATACTTAAGGAACTGGTCACAATCTCATCAATTCCATGTTCTTCGGAAGAATGATAGTGCTGTAAATGAAGATGGCCGCTTAAAAACAGGCGAATCCCCCAATCTTCAAGACTGTATATCAATTCTTCCGCATGTTCAATGGTACAGTTGGTCTCATACACCTTACTCTCTTCAAACAGATTATGGTGGGCTACCGCTATTACCTGGCGCTGTTCATCCATGGCTTCCCCCAGTACCTCATCGATCCATTCATATGTCTCTGTCTGAATCATGCCTCCCACAAAGTTTCTGCCTTCATACTGACAGCTGTCCAGCATCAGGAGCCTGGTTCCGTCTCTCAATTGGGCTATATAGCTTAAAGACGCAGGATCTCTGCTGATTGCCTCATCATATCCAAAGTCGCCATAGATTGATGCGAAATCCTCCGGTGTTGTTCTTGTTGCAGGAATCGTCTCCGCACTTTTATAGGATGCGGCTTTAGGATTGTTAATATCATGGTTGCCAGGAATCACAAATACAGGAATTCCTTTATCCTCTAACTTACTTAGCTTCTGGGCCAAAGCCTCATGGCTTAGTCTGGCACCTTCCAGCGTAAGATCACCGCTTATAATCAAAGCCTGAGGATGTCTTTTGATCACCTCGTCTATAAACGCATCCGTAATCTCCCAAATGTATGTGGTGATCTTGCCGTCGCCATTTCGAACCATCTCCTCAAATGCTTCCCCAAAATCCGTCAGCTCTTTTGCTAAATAATGAATATCGGAAGCGATAATGATCTCCGGATTAAGCTCTTCCTTCGTGTTGTCTCCCAGTTCCAAAGGCGGAATGGTCTCATCTAATCTTTCTCGTTCAGAAAGTGTGGGGCCTATCTCCTCCGTGGATACGGGATCTACCCTTTCAATCTCCGGTCCGGAGGTCAATTGCGAATCCAATTGACTGCATGCCGTACAAACTTCCATTGCCAGAAGCCCAGACAGAAAAACTGGAATTATCCGTTTTCTCATCCCAACTGCCCTCTCACTCATTGACCTTTATTACATCCCAGATAGTTTCCGGCTCAAACCCTAATTTCCAACAGGCAACACCTGCCAGATCTGCTTTCCTGATCACATCCATCTTCAGATCAAGAGAAGTCTCATCCTCTACCCAGATCAGCTTAAGGCCGTCTTCCTCTTCTAATTCTCCATAGTACTGTCCAAGTTCCTCCTGCCAGTACAGCTTAACATCATTTTCCTCAATCCAGCTCTTGGCAGCCTCAATACCAAGAGCAGAAGAGGTGGTGTTATCTCCGTCTTCCGTCCATACTCTGGTGTAGAACGGAACGGCACAGATCACTTTCTCTTTTGGAACATACTGAAGGGTATCTTTCACTCCCTTATCTACGTAATCCAAGGATGAGACAGAACCTGCCTCTCCACCTGCGTAATGTTCATCATATGCCATAATTATCACATAGTCTGCCACTCTGCCCTGCTCCGCCCGATTGTAAAACGACGTATAGGATGTGGGGACATAATTATCTACCGACAAAATAATCTTCTCATTGCGGCAGGCAACGGAAAGTTCCCGTATGAATTGAACATAATGGGGTCCCGCCTCCGGCTTAATCCCTTCAATGTCCAGATTGATCCCGTCTATTCCGTATGCTTTTACTTCCTCTATCAGATTGGCTATCAGTTTTTTTCTCACGGAAGTCCTGGCAAACAATATCTCAGATTTTACATTCTCCCCGCGGTTAAAATTATCCAAAACCCCCCAGACCTGCATTCCTTTCTCATGAGCCAGATCCACATAGGTCTGATCTGCAAACGAATGGTAATTCCCCTCATTATCCGTCAGCGCAAACCAGGTAGGAGCAATTACATTGACTCCTTTTGTATTGGCAATTAAACCTTCCATTGCTTTATTGGCCTCTTCCGAGGTAACCTGATGCCAGACCAGACAGACTTTTTCATCCAGAGAGATGGAACTGTACAGAGGCTCTACAAACAGATCTTTCTGCCCTTCCGTCCAAGTCTCCTTGATCCGCTTGTTGGGAATATAACCGATAAACCCATCTTCCGTACGGATCTTAGACCACTCTGTCATCTGCTCCAGAATCCGAAATCCGGCCCCCTTCTCAAGAGTTGTCAAGATAGGACTTTTAATCCCGCCCAATACCCTTACCGCCGTTTTTTTCTTAGCACTGCCAAACCGCCAGGATTTTTCTACGCTGTCAACATAGATTCGTTTATATTCTTCCGTATTGTAAACTTCTGTGTAGATGTCCGTATAATTGCTGACCAGACCTGCCGAGAGATAGACTCCTTCATCCTCAACAATCAGAAGAGGATTTTCTCCGCTTCCCATGGTTCTTCTGTCCGCATAGACGATAGAATCCGGAAGTGTGTAGACCAAAAGTTTCTCCACTTCGTCCCAATAAAACTTCTCATTCAGCCACTGGTTCACCCATTGAATCGGAAGATAAGTCTGGCTGCCTTTGGTAATCCCCTGTTCTTCCTGCAGTTCATCATTTAAGTAAATCGCTGTCTTATCACCTTCCACGCCAAGTATCTGACCGATATCTGCCTGTTCTTTTGTAGGAATATATTTCTGCAGGATATGTACTCCCAAGGATCCCAATGCTATTAAAACAATAAGTCCTACGGCCACCAAGTATGGGATCAATGTTTTCTTCAAAATTAGTCCTCCTGCGTATTTTTCATGATCGTCATTCTCCGTTCGCCATTCATCGAACATGTTAGTACTGCGTTGCGGAAATAGCGAGTGCTGAATCCACTGGAATTTCCGCAACGCAGTACTAGCATGCTCTTCTCACTGACGTTCATTATATCATACTTTCTGCAGCTTGTATCTTAATTTTTTTTTAAGCACCCCTGTCCCTTGCCCGCTTTGGCTGCAGATGGAAAATGGTACTCCCTGGGCTCCCTGATTGCCTTTTCATAAATGATTATCTGTTATATACCAAATCAAAGTGAATTTCTTTTAATTTACCATCCCCTGTCTCCACATAGTCGCACATGTAAAAAGAACCGTCCTCCTGAATCTGAAATATTTTTTCCCAGTCGCCATCCTCCGGCTGTTCCCCGTCAATGTAGACCGGAATTCCCTTCGATTCATACCGCTTTAACCCATTAATATATTTTTTCTGCTCCGTACCCAGATATCTTTTTTTCATCTTCCTTTTCTCCTGATGCCTCCGCTTCCTTTCCTGAAGGTTTTGTGACACATCTCTTGGAAGCGGAGTCTTCATCACACGAATCTTCTCATCCAGTCTGCCTGTTCCTTTGTGACTGTAAATGCATCTACTGAAAAGGGGATTCGAACCACTGCCGGTCTGCGCCTTTTATTCCATTGTATTCTGGATTCCTCGCTGCCGAATGCAGCCAGGCATTGCCAGCCGTTCTTTATGGCACATTCCATCCATGTATTCTGATCTCCAAATGCACCTGCCTGCCACTCGCTGAATGATACGATCAAAAACACCTTGTGACAGCGTAATAATTCCACGCTTTTAGGTTCTTTCATAGTTCCAAAATCTATGACGATCTTCTCATATCCGTGCTGAAAGCATTCTGCCAGACACTCCCCGTCAGCCCTCGGATAAAAATCTACTTCCTGAATCTGATAAACGGTCCTCCTGTGTCCTGTTCCTGTACAGACGTCTCCAAAACGCGCAAAGTCGCCATGGCTGTTCCATTCAAGTGCAGCTGTTTTTTCTCCGCATCCGCTGCAGAGATAATTCGCCGTTAAGACGCAAAAATGTGTAGTACCTACACTCCTGTCCGTGCCGATCATTCCTATGATCTGCGGCGCCTCTTTTGTACCGTACTTTCTTTTTTTCCAAATGAATTTTTGATTGATTCCCATAGCCTGCCTGCTTTTTCTTCTTTTGATAATGGTAATATTTTTTCTGTCAGCCTGTCAAAAAAAGAGTCTGTCTGCTTGGTCTGACAAAAAGGATCTGAAAATTCCGGTGCCCGAAGGCAGCAATCTTGATCCCAAAGCTTTTTAACCGCCCCCTGGACGACACGGTTATAGATAACTGTCATCTGCAAGGCCTCTTTCTTCTTTAAACAGGCAATTACCTCCAGCCCATGTTTTTGTTCCCACCACTTTCCCCCTGCTATGAGGAAAAAAGCTGCCCGTTCCTCTGCCTGGGCGGCCTGCCTCCAATCCACACCATAATCTCTGACTACAATGGGATAACTGCAGGATTTTAAATGAATGGCATTGCCATAACGTGGCTTCATAGGGAGTCCAAAGATAGAATAAATCCCATAGGAATCGGTCTCCTTCCTTAAATTTTCCGCCATATAGCGGACATGGTTAGAATGGTTCCACTCTTCATATAAACACGGATGCCCATGTTTGATCAGATAGGAGCAAAAACCTATAGCCAGATGGGTAACTCCGGCACCTGAATGAGTACCGGCAAAAGCTATGATAAGAGATGTCTGATTCACATAAAGTTTCTCTAAATCCTGTTTAAGTTCAAAAGCCGACAAGTAACGTTCTTTTTTATCCCTGCGAAGGCATCTGCGGATCACGGTGCCTAAAGGGCCTGCCAGTTCTTCATGTAACTCCTCTGTCTGCCTATGTCCAGTTAATAAATACGCTAAAACCGCTCCAATCTGGTATACGTCCGTGTAGGTTCCCAGTTCCCCTTCTTCCTGCTGCTCCGGTGCGCAATAGCCAGGCGTTCCGTAACGGTCAGGGGATTTATTGGCCTCTTCCAGCGTATCTGCATGATCAAAGTCCAATAGCTTTATCTGTTCATGGCATAATAATAGATTTCTTGGCTGTAAATCTAGATACAAGATAGGGAATTCTTCTGCTGAATGCAGATAATGTACCAGGTCGCATATCTGAATCCCATAACGGATCACTGCTTCCCGGTTCAGATGACCTTTTTTCTTTATCAGGTCATAGAGTGAGTCTCCCTCCAGAAACTCTTCGATGAGATAACTGTAATTGCTTTCTTCTTCCAGATCATATACAATGGGAATTCCTGGGTGCCGTAGCCTCTTTAGAAGTAATGCTTCCTTTTTGAACTGCTGATAACTAACATCAGATTTTGGTACTTCCTTAATCGCCCGATACTCATCCAGCTGCAGATGACGGGCAAGGTACACGGTGCCGCTCCTTCCCTTTCCCAAAACGCGGAGCAAACGGTACTTCCCAAACAGAGTCGTGTCCTCTATCCACTCACCTCCTTTTTCTTGACAGACATCTCTTATGAGTCATATCTTAATACAATTCCGTCCTTTATGCAATGGGTAAATTTAAAATTCCATAAATTTTTCATAAAAAAGTGTACATAGTAATTGCCATTTGACCGTATTATATAGTATATTTATATTGCATTATTTTATTCACTTTTAAGATAATGGTAAAACTACTTTTTCTGCAAAGGAAGTGATCCTATGAAAATAGAACGTATCAATGAAAATCAGATTCGCTGTACTTTGACAAGTTTTGATCTTAGTGTACGGAATTTAAATTTAAAGGAGCTGGCATACGGCAGCGAGAAGGCCCGCAGCCTGTTTCGTGAGATGATCCAGAAAGCTTCCAGTGAAGTCGGGTTTGAAGCTGAAGATATTCCGTTGATGGTGGAGGCCATTCCGCTGTCCAATGAAAGCGTGATGCTGGTCATCACTAAGATCGAAGACCCGGATGAACTGGATACCCGTTTTTCCAAATTCTCACCTTATTCCGAAGAGGGTTCTGACGCATTGTCTCAGTTGGCCAGTGAGCTGCTGGAAGGCGCAGACGGTTTGGCCAAGATTCTGGGGCTTTCTTCTTCGGACCAAAAGCAGGAAGCTTCATCTTCTCTGGAGGGTGAAGCCTCTGAGTCCGATTCTTCTCAGACTCCCTCCATACGCATCTATTCTTTTAACAGCTTAGATCATGTGTCCGCTGCTGCTAAAGCGTGCGGAGATTTATATGACGGAGTCAACACGTTGTATAAAAAGCCGGATACCTTCCAGTACTATCTGGTGATAAAGGAAGAGGGGGCGGACAAATTATCATTCAGCCGTGTCTGCAATATCCTGTCGGATTATGGAACGAAAATCCACCATGAATATGCCAGCGAAGCCTACTATACGGAGCATTATGACATTGTCTGCGATGGTAAGGCCCTCCAGGTTTTTAAAAACATCTGAACATAGCCAAAAGAAAAGGAGCTGCCTTAACCTTGGTTTTGGACAGCCCCTTTGCTCTTTGTTGTTAACGGGTGGCTAACACCTCGTTCATTTTAGATACCAGATCGTCACAGTCAATGCCGTGTACCATGCAGGCTTCCTCCAGACTTTCTGCCTGGGCTGACGGGCACCCTAAACAATGCATGCCAGCGGACATAAGCATCTGGGGAATCAGTTCGTCCATCTGAACCAGCTGCCCAATCAACATCTCTTTGCTAATCTGCATTCGTATTTCCTCCTACTACTTATTTAGTAACGGTACTTCTATTACTATAATACTTTTCCATGCTCTTGACAAGGCCAAATTTATGCAGCGATCCATGCCATAA
>CAYWRB010000049.1:0-1844 GCA_964460025.1 uncultured Hungatella sp. | reverse complement strand
GTTAGTTTAATCTAACTGAAATTGCTTTCAATTTTGTACAATTGCGCCTACAATTTCCACTTGAATATTTCTATATTATAGTATAGAATAATGACAAATGCATAGAATATAAGGAGGTAACTATCATGGCACGTGTTATTAGTGATGCTTGTGTATCTTGTGGTACTTGTGAAGGCGAATGCCCGGTTAATGCAATTTCTCAGGGTGATTCTCAGTATGTGATTGACGCAGATACCTGCATCGATTGTGGTGCTTGTGAGGCTGCTTGCCCAACCGGCGCTATCAGCGAGGCTTAATTTATAATCACAAATACATAAATGCCTCTTCCTGTTATGGAAGGGGCATTTATTGCATTATAGGAGGTTCTTATGAGCAAACCATTGATTGGCTTGACCCCATCCCATGACATTCACACCGATGACATTTCCATGCGGAGTACTTATCTTAATGCGGTAAAACAGGCCGGAGGCATTCCTGTCGTCCTGCCTCTGGAGGCAGAGGAACAGGATATACGGCGTTTCGTCTCCTTACTGGATGGTTTCCTTTTTACAGGTGGTCCCGACGTTCATCCCTTCCTATTTGGGGAGAACACCCACTTACACTGTGGGGAGGTATCCGTAAAACGCGATTTCCTGGAGCTGACCCTTCTCAACCTGGCCATGGAAAAGAAAAAGCCGATTCTCGGCATCTGCCGCGGAATCCAGCTTATTAATATCGGCCTGGGAGGCGATATCTATCAGGATATCCCCAGTCAGTTTCCTCAGGACTTTCCCATCGCTCACAAACAGCCCTTCCCGTATGCCATCCCTTCTCACAAAGTATCCGTAGTACCGGACACCAAACTATCTGAGATCTGTGAACTCCCTGAGATTCAGGTAAACAGCATGCACCATCAGGCTGTCCGAAAAACCGCTCCCTGCTGTATCGTCAGCGGAACAGGACCGGACGGGCTGATTGAGGCCATCGAAATGCCTGATTATCCGTTTCTGGTTGGAGTCCAATGGCATCCGGAATATCTGTGGAAGCAGGATAAATCCGCTGCCAACCTGTTCTTCCAATTTGTAGAGGCCTGCTGTCCGTGAGAACGGCCGTATGTATTAGAGCTGACGCAGCCCCACCCCGATCTCTCGGTCCGGCTCGCCAGCTCCTTCTTAGAAAAGTTTCTTTCCACTTTTTCCAAATCTCTTTTTTTTAAAAAACGGCATTTTGGTAGCTGCCGCTTCTGCTTTTCCTCTTCCATTTTTCTGATAAGCCCGGATGGTCTCGTCCAGCTGTCTGAAGCGCTCTTCTTCCTTCTCATCATTAACTCGGAGCAGATATTCCACTTCCTTCATCACCCGGTCCGTTACATTTTCGCTGACGTTTTCACTGATGGTTTCACTGATATTTTCGCTGACTTCTTTTGTGATCTCTTTACTGATTTTCTTCATGTTGGCTTCCATAGCTTGTCCAATAATATGGTTCATAATATTCTGCAGCTGAACCATTTTTTCTGAAGTAATATCAGCAGCCTGTACAGGCTGCATGGCAACAGCCGCTTCTAGTCCGGTCTCTTCTGTCTGCTTTTCTTCTTTTTCCGCTTTTTCCTCTTCTTTTTCCTTCTCTTTTGTCTGCCTCTCCCTTGTGTGCCCCTCTCTCATTTGGCTTTCCTTCCAGGCTGCTTTCATATCTTCCTCCATATGATCTTCGGCGACAATGACATCTTCCATCCCGCCTGACATTTTATTCAAGGCATTTTTGATTGCCTTCAGCTGGTATCCTTTCTCCTTTAATTCCTTTATCTGGCGAAATAAACGGATTTGATGATCCGTATAATACCGATGGCCCATTTCGTTTCTCGGAAT
>CAYWRB010000048.1:1453-11651 GCA_964460025.1 uncultured Hungatella sp. | reverse complement strand
ATCAGACCAGCACCTCCCGGCCACATCCAGAAGCTGCATACCGCTGGCATCCGATACCTCCGTGGCAAACACCCCTGTCAATATGTAACGGATATAATCCTTAGGCAGAAGGATGTGGCGGCATCTCTTATAGTTTTCCGGCTCATTCTTCCGCACCCACAAAATCTTAGCCGCAGTCCATCCTGTCAGAGGAGGATTGGCCGTAATCTCAATCCATCTCTCTCTGGGCATAATGGAAAGCATGTCCTCCACCTCTGCCCCTGTTCTCTGGTCACACCAGATAATCGACGGACGGATCACCTCTCCTGCCTCGTCAAGCATTACCAGCCCGTGCATCTGCCCGGAGATACCGATTCCCTTTACATCCGCCCCGGACACTCCTGACTCTGCCACAACCTCTTTCAGAGTCTTTAAAACCGCATCCCGCCAGTCCTCCGGCTTCTGCTCCGCCCATCCGTTGTGAGGCTGATAAAGCGGATACTCCTGGGAAACAGAAGATACCACATTCCCCTTCTCATCAAACAGCACGGTCTTTGTCGCTGACGTTCCCACGTCAATTCCAATTAAATAGTTCATTGCCATAACACCTCCTGTTTTTAAACACATTACCTTCTAAAACATTTTCAAGTACCTCTATCATATCATAAAAACCCGATAAAAAACATGCTTTTATTTGTCTAAGTAATAGCACTTTCTTGCCTTTTTAAGCTTCTTCGGTTTTCTTCCCCGTTTCCGATAAATGTCTCTCCTGGTTTTCCACGGACAGCAGATTCTGGCTGGTACTTCTGTAGCTGCTGGGAAGGCATCCGTATCTTTTTTTAAATGCCTTGGCAAATGCCCTGCTGTCAGGGAAACCATGGTTTAACGCAATCTCCCCGATTCCATGATCCGTGTTCATCAGTTCCCTCACCGCATACTTTACCCTCAGATCCAGAAGATAGGTCCGGTAATTTACCTCCCCGTATTTCTGAAATATCCTGGACAGATAGGTAGGAGAAAAACCGAAATGATCCGCCACCTGGTTCAGGCTCAATTCCTCCCTGTAGTGCTCCTTCATGTATCTGGTCACCTGGGACAGCTTGTCCAGATGCCTCTTCTGCTTAATCACGGTTTCATCCATTCCCTGCTCTTTAAAAACCGTCAGCATCCGATAGATCAACTCATAAAACAGACTTTTTACCTTCCACTCATACCCGTATTCTCCGGCTTCATACACCTGATACATCTCTTCCACCAGATTCATGAGGGCCTGATTGTCTTTTTCTTCCCCAGGTCCGAAACTGATGTAAGGCGCCTCCCCCTTATAGCTGTCAAACAATTCCACCGGAATCTGAAGGACAATGGTATTGTTGGGATCAGGACAGTCGATAGAATGGATCTCATTGGAGTTGACAATCACAAACTCTCTCTCTTTTAAAGGAAAATACCGAGAATTTACATAGAAATCAATGGCCCCCTTGGTCACTAAAAATATCTCCACCGACTGGTGCCAGTGCTTTCCCACCTTGTAATTCCCGTCTTTCCCCTCAAAAATAAACATTTTAAATGGCAGGTCATCATTGGGAATAACCACCTCATGCCGAAATTCCATAACCTTACTCCCCCAAAAGTTCCATCAACTCTTGTCTGCTTAAGCTTCCCAGAGAAACCATCCCGTCTGTCACCACACGGTCCGCCAAATCCTGCTTAGCTGCCTGAAGCTTCAGAATATTTTCCTCGATGGTATCCTTGGTAATCAGTTTCAATACCGTCACCTGCTTATCCTGCCCGATACGGTGAGCTCTGTCCGTAGCCTGTTCCTGGGCCGCCACGTTCCACCACGGATCATAGTGAATCACCATATCCGCCGCCGTCAGATTCAGTCCGGTTCCCCCTGCTTTTAAAGAAATGAGAAATACAGGCACAGTATCTCTCTGAAATGCCTGGATCATCTTAAGCCTGTCTTCTTTGGGCGTCTCCCCGGTCAGCCGGTAAAACTCGATCTTTTCTCTTGACAGCCTCTCTCCAATCCGCTCCAGCATGGACGTGAACTGGGAAAACAAAAGGATTTTATGCCCCTCGCTTACACCGGAACTTATCAGCTCCATGCAGGTCTCCAGCTTGGCTGATCCGCCTTTATAATTCTCGTATATAAGTCCCGGATCGCAGCACACCTGACGCAGCCTGGTAAGCATTGACAAGATCTGAATCTTATTTTCTCCATCCAGATTTTCCTTAAGCTTCCACACTCCTGCCTGGTAAATCTCTCTCTGTTTTTCTTCCATCTTAGAGTAAACCACGGTCTCCAGCTTTTCAGGCAGCTCCTTTAGAACCTGGGATTTTCGACGCCGCAGAATAAAAGGGCCTATGGTCTTTTTCAGCTGCCCCAGGGCCTCTTGATCTTTCTCTTTCACAATAGGAATCTCGTACATTTTCTTAAACTTCTGATAGGAGTAAAGAAGGCCCGGCATCAAATAGTCAAAAATACTCCAAAGCTCGCTTAATCGGTTCTCCACAGGTGTTCCTGTCAGGGCAAACCTGGTCACCGACCGGACTGCCTTCACTGCCTTGGCATTCTGGGTCAGAGGATTCTTGATATATTGGGCCTCATCGATCACCTGAAACCGGAATACCATCTGTTCATAATAGGTCAGGTCTCTTCTTAAAAGGTCATAAGAGGTTATTACCACATGGTATTCCCCCATACTCCGAAGCTTCTCTTCCCTATCCTGGGCACTGCCGGCTGCCACCAGCACACGAAGAGACGGAGCAAACCGTTTTATCTCCAATTCCCAGTTGTAGACCAGAGAGGCGGGACAGAGAATCAGGGAGGTACTCATCTCCCTTAAGGATTCCTCATATAAGACACTGATCATCTGAACCGTCTTTCCCAGTCCCATGCCGTCAGCCAGGATTCCTCCAAATCCCCATGCATCCAGAGTCTTCAGCCACCGGAAGCCTGTTTTCTGATACTCTCTTAAAATCTCCGTAAACGGAACCGGTATCTCAAAATCACTGTCCTCCACAGACTTCATTCCCCGGACAATGGATTTGTAATTCTGATCTCCCTTCAGGCTGATCTCCCCGAATTCCCGGTACATGCTGTCTAAATAAAGGGCTCTGTACTTAGGAATCCGGACCTTTCTTTTCTGCAGATCTCCTTTGGAAACTGCCAGGCCGTCTACCATCCGGGCCACGGTCAGAAGGCCATTTTCCTCCAGCTTTAAAAACTCTCCGGATTTCAGACGATAATATGATTTCTTTTGGCGGTAGGCCTCTAAAATCCTGGTTAAATCCGTTCCGTCCAAATCTCCCAGATCCAGGGTCAGTTCCAGCCAGTTCTCCATTGTTTGGACTCCTACGGATACCTTGGGAACAGGAAGCAATTTAAGATGATTCCATTGGTCCGGAAGATACACCCTCCCCAGTCTTTCAAACTCACCTATGCCGTCGGACAAAAGCCTGAACAGGGCTTCTTCGTCATCCCGGATAACCAGACTGCCTTCATCCGAATCCCGGTGCCTGAAATACTTGGTAATCACCTGGCTGATCCGAAACTCTCCCGGCACATCCCGGCAGATGGTCTTGGGCACATGTTCATCCTCCGTTGGGCAGAAAGAATAGTCCCCATAGCTGAGAACCGGATACATGCGGATCTCACCAGGCCCCCTGCCTTCAAAGGTAAACCTGGCTTTCAGTTCCACAGGCTTTAAAGCTTCCAGCTCCACATCCTTCACATCCAGGATTCCGTAAACCTCTATTTTCTTTAGAACTCTTTCATAAAATAATGGTACATCCTTTTCTCCTACCAGCACTTCATAGGGCGCCAGACTGCCCTGGGTCATCTGTTCAAAAAGCACCTGCAGATCATGGCTGAACTGCCGGTCACACTGATACAGGATCTCCTGGTCTGCCACATACAGGTAATTTTCTCCCATGAAGCTTTGGATTCTTTTATCGATCCATATCTTCAATCCGTTCTTTCCAATCTTTTGTACATGTATGGGAATCTCCGGATTTTTCCGGCACACTTTAAGGATTCTTTTCTCTCCCTGAATATCCTGGATCTCCAGCGTCCTTCCCTCCATCAGCTGAAAAAAACGATCCCGGCTGCTTCTGCTTAGACTTAACTCCCGCAGCACAGGCTTTACCCTGAAGACGCTTTTTTGAAACTGTCTGATAAAATCCTGATAAGCACCTATGGTTTCCACAAGCAGCATCATCAAAGGTCTGGAATCCTGTGAAAAGACCTCCGGATCATGATGAAAAGCCAAGCCCTTTCCGTACTCCACATAGGCCCCCTGCTCCACCGCTTTCACAAAAGCTTCCAAATCTTTAATCACATAGTTCCGTTCTCTGCCTACCCAGAACTCAGCCTTAGGCTCTTTGGCACCCAAAATAAGCCTGAACCCTAATTCTACCGGCTCCTCCTTATGTTCTTTCAGGATCGCCGCTACCTCCCGGTTGGTGTACTCTCGAATCATGGCTCTTGCCTCAGATGAGGTAAGGACTAGGCCGGTATCCTCCTCCTCTTTTTTGGCTTCATAATATTGATACAATGACTGTTCATGGGGACACATTCCTCTGTAGGAATTCTTATTTCCACAGGAGCAGGAGCAGCTGTTAATGAAGCGTCCTTTCACCTCCAGCCTTACGGTGTAAACCTCCCCTTCATCCTCCACAACTCCGTCTATCCCCACTTCGCCTTTCCAAAAGGCCTTTGTCTGCATGCTGGCAACCTTCATGGGATACTTCTTTTCCTTTACATTCTTTCAGGTGCTTCAAACCCCAGCAGATGAATACAAACCTCCAATACCTTCTTCGTCAGAGAAATAAGCTTGATATAACTGTCCTGACGCCTGGTATCTTCCTCTTTTAAAATCATCACACTGTTATAAAATTTATTAAATACGTCGGAAAGTTCATAAATAAACTGGCATATCTTGTGTGGGGCGGTCTCCCCAAAGCTGGTCTCGATGACTTCATTATATTTTGTCAGCTGAAGCATCAAAGCCTTTTCCGTCTCCGACAATGCCGGGAGTATCCCCTCCCCATTCCTTTCTTCCTCCACCCTTTTGCCTGTCATCTCCTGATACCTGGACAGGATGGATTTGATCCGGACAATGGTATAGAGAATATATGGACCCGTATTCCCTTCAAAAGAAATAAACCTGTCCATATCAAAAATATAATCCTTCGATGCCTGATTGGACAGATCTCCATACTTTAAAGCCGCAAGGCCGATAATCCCTGCCGTCTTTTTTGCTTCATCGGAGGACACGGTGCGGTTTTCCATGATACGGGCATACACTGCTTCATTGATCTCACGAATCAGATCCTCCAGACGCATAATACCGCCTTCTCTGGTCTTAAAGGGCTTTCCATCCTTTCCGTTCATGGTTCCAAACATCAGATGCACCATTTCCGTATCGTTCTTGACATAGCCCGCCTTTTTCGCCACCCTGAACACCTGGATAAAATGAAGCTCCTGGCGCTTATCCGTAATATAAATGTATTTGGATGGAGCCAGCTCCTTCTCCCTCTCAAGAATCGTTCCCAAATCAGAAGTGGCATACAGCGCGGCACCGTCGGATTTGCGGATAATGCAGGGAGGCAGCTCCTTGGAATCTGTGTCCTCGGCAATATCTACCACCAGGGCGCCCTGGCTTTCATAGGCAAGACCTTTCCGCTGTAAATCCTCAATAAGCCCGGGAATGTATGGCTGCGCGTCACTCTCCCCTTTCCAAAGGTCAAAGGTAACCCCCAGGTTCTCATAATTTTTCTTTAAATCCGCCAAAGACACGGTCATGATGTGCTTCCACACAGCCCTGAAAGGAGCGTATCCGCTTTGAAGCTTGAAGGTAGCTTCCTGGGCTCTGTTCTTAAAGCTCTCATCTTCTTTCGATTTCTTGCTGGCAGCAGGATAAATCTCTTCCAGTTCACCAATGGTAAAAGGAGGCTCCTCCGGATATTGACCTTTGAAATTGTCATCAAAGTATGGCAGTTCCGGTTTCCGGTCCCGCAATTCCTCAATAATCAGCCCCATCTGAAGTCCCCAGTCACCCAGGTGTACATCCCCCACCATCTTATATCCCAGAAAACTGCCGATCCTTTTCACACTTTCGCCGATGATGGCTGAACGCAGATGGCCTACATGAAGAGGCTTTGCCACATTGGCTCCGCCATAATCTACCACAATGGTCTGGCCGCTGCCGCATTCCTCCACCCCCAGCTTTTCCTCAGCATCCATCCCATTTAAATACTCCGCCAAAAAAGCACTGTCAAGACGAAGATTGATAAACCCAGGCATGACAGCGCTGACCTCTGAAAACATGGGGCTGTCCGACAATCTCCCCACCACTTCATTGGCAATGTCAATGGGTTTCTTTTTATAGGCTTTGGCGGCTGCCATAGCGCCGTTGCACTGATACTCACACAGGTCCGGACGGTTGGACAAAGTGACCCTGGCATAAGAACTGTCATAGCCGCAGGCCTCAAAACAAGGAGCCAGTTTGGCTGCAATACAATCCAGTATTTTCTTCACGGTGTTATCTCCTTTTTCTTGTTGTCGTAGATATGATTATACTAGCTTTCCTTTGGAAAAGCAACGTAGAGATCATAAAAAGGCCGCCGTAAAATCACTTTTACGGCAGCCTGAATCACACGCTTTCATCTTTTAAAAAATCCTTTTTCATCCTGTGAATTCTTTCACAATTCCTTACCAGGTTTTCGTAAGGGACGTATTGTAATCGACTGCATAAGGGCTGTCATCCCTGGTCTTAATATCCTCATAGACGCTGCGGCGCTCATCGGAGCTTTCACCGTTCCAGTACTCGTAACCGCGAAGATAGCTGTCCATCAGCTCGTCCCACGATCCGAACAAAGGCTGCATAGTCTGAGCAATCTCCAGAGATTTATCAAGAGCCTCCTGCTCCGTATAATAGCCAGCCAGATAGTAGTAGCCCATCAAGCTCAGTGCACGGCAGTAATCCCAGCCGTCAATGGCAGTCTCTCCATAATTGGTATACATATCAAAGGCATTGGCAAAAATCTGCGCATCTTCCTCTCCCTGTCCATAGGTATCTACCAGAACGGATACTCTGTCTTCTGCCGCTACATCGGCAAAGCCATCACTGGCCAGGGTCTCCATATTGGCCTTAAAATCGCTTCTGTGTCCCTCTGTCAGAATCCAGTCAAGGGTGCTGTCTGCAGATGCCTTATCTGTCACATCCCACCATTCCTTCAACAGCTGCTGCTCTACACCGGCGCTTTCCTCATTGGCCGGAAGCCCTCCGAAAAGATTGTAGTCCCAGCCGTTTAAGTCCGTCAGAACCGCATACGCCGCATTAAACCAGCGGATGGTATCTGTCATCTCGGATGTGAAATTGTTCTCTACCTCCGGAACCACCTCTGCGAACTTGGAAAGAGATGCCGCAAAGGAAGCTTTGTTCTTATCGTTAATCTTGTTGGCAATAAATCCGATGGAATAATATGCGTAGTCTGTCTCGCCGTAGATTAAGTAGCCTGCCGCCGTAGTGCCGTCAGACTCCACCTTGCAGGTAACTGCCTTAATATTGGACATACCCGGAACCGAAATCATATCCGCATCCTGTGCATCCGTCATGCCATAGCTGGTCTCCACCAGTTCCTCCAGAGATTCCATACTGTCTATGGGATAAATTCCTCCCTTGGGAAACTGCATCAGAAGAACCGCTTCTTTTCCGTCCTTACTTCCGGCCGTAATAAAAGTCTCGCTTCCCACATCTTCCGTTACCCAATCCTTATTCAGATAGATAGATGCGGATCCGTCAGGCGTTGCAAATTCCTGCATGTCTGCCAGCAGTTCTTCCGTTGTGGCCGGCTTTCCCCCACAGCCCTGAAGCATTGTCAGCGCAAGGACCAAAACCATGAAGAGACTTATGATCCTGCCAGTCTTTTTGTTTCTGATACTCATACTACTTCTTCCTCCTTACTTCTTTTCATGTACTGCCGGACTCTCTTTGTATATCATTTTGTGAAATGATTTTGTCAGCCACAGTTTCAAATACACAAGAGTTTCCGAGAGTACCATGCTAATCCTCTGACGTCCCGTTCCATCGTCAGAGACTTTTTTATCTTACCACTATTCATTGTAAAATACAACTTCAAAAGTTATTAAATTTACAAATTCAATGCTTTTTCTGGGATCCGAAATGTGTCAAAATACCTGTTTTCCATGGGAATCCACTGATCCTGAAAACGTTTCAGCATCTCTTTTCCGTCTCTTTTCAGAATCCGGCAGATCTGCTCTTCTTCCCCGACCCTGCAAAAGAACTTCAAATCATAGATATCGCCGAAATAAGGATGCTGGCTGTAAACACCTTCTATGATATTCAGTTCATGATACGGTACATTTACCCGCTCTCCCAGGCTTTGTGTCACACAGTCATAAGGCTGAAAAGTAAGCCCCTGCCGATCTGAAATATGATCCAGAACTTCCCCCTTAAACCGTTCATAATCTACATTGCCTCCAGGTGAGGAAAGCCTTTCCTGTGTCTTTTGGAAGGGCTGCAGAAAGAAATCATCCATATGAAACAGACGGCAGCCGTAGATCTCTCTCAGGATACGTCCCAAAGTACTTTTTCCGCTTCCGCACATTCCGTCAATCGACACAATCACCGGCTTATTCTCTGCCAAAGCCCGAACCCGGTCGATCTGCAGGAATACCTCATAGTATCTTGTGTAATACTCCGCCGCCACCCGGTAAGCCGGATGATACAACAGGCGGTATCGTTCACTATGGCTTACAGGAGGATAACCCTGGCTCTTATATTCTTCCAGATATGCCCCTGTCTCCTCCGAAGAGAAAGGGACTTCCCCCTTCCTGCTGCATTCCATAAGCATATCCAGCTTCTTTTCAAAAGAAGCCTTCTTCCCAGGTTTCCGGTCTGCCGACTGGACAAAGATCTGATTCAGAGTCTCAGGAGAAAGCCCCCGTTCCAGGGCCTTTAGATTGATCCGGCACATTCCGTCTCCAATCTCCTCAAAATCCGGCACATCTTCTGACTGACCCTCTGCCATCTCCCTTTCCCGCACCTGATTCCACTCTTCCTTCAGCCATCTTAAGCTGGCCTGGGAATTCTTTATCATATGGCCGCCGCCAAATTCACTCTGGTACAAAAGCTTTACCGCATCCTCCACCTTCATCCCAGGATACCGCTCTATCTGCCTTAATAAATATTCTTTCATCCTCTAGTCCATGACCTTCGCTCTTTTTAATGCCACTATCATAACAGGAATCAAGACAATCTGCAAGATAATTCCCGGAACCGCATTGAAAAATGCTCCTGCCAGAAATGCCTGAACAGAAAATGCATTTCCCGCCACACTGTAAAACACCACGGCTGCCAGCCCCCACACCAGACGCCCTGCTGCCATGGCTCCCAGCAGGCTTGCATAAATGGACACTACCGTTTTAGGAAGCTTCTCATATAAAATTCCGGTCACGGCCCCATAAGTTCCAAGCTCAAAAGCCATGCAGACCGCCGTAGGCATCATAGGCGGCATACCAAACATCATACTCCGAAGGATAGGAACCACAGCCCCCACCATCAGACCATATCTCCAGCCGCACACATATCCGCAGACCAGAACCGGAAGATGCATAGGAAGAAGCATGCTGCCGATTCCCGGAATCTGTCCCGTCAAAAAAGGCATCACAATGCCCAAAGCCAGAAAAAAGGCTCCCATAACCATCTTCTCTGTCGGCGACTTCCCTGCCTCCGATGTCTTCCCTCCTGAAGCTTTTCTCGCCGTTGACTTTCCTGCCGACGGCTTGCACAGGGATGCTCCTCCCGTAATCTTTCCTGCCCGGCTGCTCACGTAATTCTCCTTAACCATAAATTACTCCTCTCAATATTCCATAAAATTTCTATGTCATCCTCTTGTCTACTTTTGGCAGATTTTCCGCCTTCGGCGGGTTGCTTCAGCAATGCGCTGCCATTCTGTCACAGCACGGTCCCGCCCGGAGAGCTTATTGTATCATAGAAAATACAAAGGACTTCCAGAACACAAAAAATACCAGAATGAAGGCATCCCTCCGGCATGCCATTACCTTCCTGGTACTTACTCTCACACATTATACTTGCTCTCTCATTCCAAACGCTCACGACTATCGCCGCCTGCCCTGGCTTCAGCCAGTCATAAAAAGTTGTTGGCTTCTATCCAACTGTCCCAGTAA
>CAYWRB010000048.1:0-1353 GCA_964460025.1 uncultured Hungatella sp. | reverse complement strand
CCTGGCTTCAGCCAGTCATAAAAAGTTGTTGGCTTCTATCCAACTGTCCCAGTAAGTATAACTGTCTTCCTGTCAAATGTCAAGAAAATTCCGTTGCACTTTTCGTCCGCATTATGTGTATTTCTTATAATAATAGAATGTCTGTCCGTATATTTTTGTCAATACGGAACAATTCCTGGAAATCAGAATCTGTTGTATACTGATATTATGTAAATCAATCTTGCTGTTTTATCTGAATGAAAGGAACTTGACACCATATGAAGGATAAGAAAATGACCCGGGATATGATTCTGGCCGGGGTAATCTTGATACTGGCCGTTGGACTTTATATCGGAAATCGTCTCATAAACCGGAAGCCGGCAGCTATTGTAGAGGTATCTTTGAATAACCATGTGATTGAAGAGCTTGACTTAAGCAAAGACACACAGATTGTCATAGAAGGCTACAATGGAGGCACCAACACCTTGGTGATTGAAAACGGACAGGCCTATATCCTTGATGCCTCCTGCCCGGACAAAGTCTGTATCTATCAGGGAAAGATAAGCCGGCCGGGAGAGATGATCGTATGCCTTCCCAACTTGATGATCGCCAAAATCGTCGGGGAAGAGTAACTCCTTTTTACCTCCTGTCATAACATAACATATACCTGTTTCAGGAGGTATTGGATGAAACCCAAACTAGAAGTCAAACATTTACAGTATTCTTATCATACATTAGAAGGCGAAACCAAAGCCCTTTCCGATATATCCTTTGACGTAAAAGACGGTGAATTTTTTGCCATCGTAGGGCCCTCCGGCTGCGGCAAATCCACCCTTTTATCGCTTTTGTGCGGCCTGATTGAGCCGGAGGACGGGACCATTTTTATTGACGGAGTCCCGCGCCAGGACAGTGACGCAGTCATCGGATATATGCTGCATAAGGACCATCTTTTTGAGTGGCGTACCATTCTCTCCAATATCTCTTTAGGTCCGGAGATTGGACACCGCCTGAATGATGCCACACAGGATGAACTGGTTCATATGCTGGATACCTATGGTCTTTTACCTTTTAAAGACGCGAAACCCTCTCAACTGTCCGGCGGAATGCGCCAGCGTGCGGCCTTGATTCGCACAATGGCCCTAAAACCGGATATTCTTCTTTTAGATGAGCCATTTTCCGCCCTGGATTACCAAACGAGGCTGGAGGTCTGTGACGATATCAGCTCCATTATCCGCACTCAGAAAAAAACCGCCGTTTTAATTACCCATGATCTGTCCGAGGCCATCTCCGTAGCCGACAGGATCTTAGTCCTTACCAGCCGTCCAGGGCGGGTGAAAGCTGTGATGGAGATCCGATTCTCCTCTGAATTTGACC
>CAYWRB010000047.1:0-11692 GCA_964460025.1 uncultured Hungatella sp. | reverse complement strand
GGTTCGATTCCGGCCTGCGGCATGAAAGAAAAGTCTTGAGATCTTCAAGGCTTTTTTGTTTTCTAAAATTCTTGTTTTCTGAAATTCTTTTTACCGGCGTGGCTTGCAATCTAAAGTGAGATATGGTAACATATTTTACAGAAAATAAGGAATAAAATTGCTTAATTTTGTGAAAATGGGGTAACAAATTATCTAAACAGGAGAAAGGGGTTATATTGTTATGGAAAAGTATGTAATCGCATTGGATCAGGGAACCACCAGCTCCAGGTGTATTTTGTTTGATCAGGAGGGGGATATCCGCAGCGTAGTACAGAGGGAGTTTACACAGATTTATCCCCAGCCGGGCTGGGTGGAGCATGACCCTATGGAGATATGGTCCAGCCAGCTGGGAGTTCTGATGGAGGCAGTGAGAAGTATTGCTTCCATGGATGATATTGCTGCCATCGGCATTACGAACCAGAGGGAGACTACCATTATCTGGGATAAGGAGACGGGAAGGCCCATCTACAATGCTATTGTGTGGCAGTGCAGAAGAACGGCGGACATGATTGAGAAGCTGAAGGAAGACGGGATGGAGGAACTGGTGAGAGAGCGGACCGGCCTGATTCCGGATGCCTACTTTTCAGGAAGCAAGATTGCCTGGATTCTGAACCATGTAGAGGGGGCACGGGAAAGGGCAAAACGGGGAGAACTGCTTTTCGGAACCGTAGATACATGGCTTATCTGGAATCTGACAAAAGGTCAGGTTCATGTGACCGATTATACCAATGCATCCAGAACCATGCTGTTTGATATCAGGAAACTGTGCTGGGATCAGGAAATTTTAGATTATTTTGATATTCCGGCCTGTATGCTGCCGGAGGTGAAACCTTCCAGCTGTGTTTACGGATATACTTCAAAAGAGGTAGTGGGAAGCAGCGTTCCCATTGCCGGAGCAGCAGGAGATCAGCAGGCGGCGCTGTTCGGCCAGTGCTGTTTTGAACCGGGGGACGTGAAGAATACATATGGTACAGGCTGCTTTATGCTTATGAATACCGGAGAGAAAGCCATGATTTCAAAAAATGGTCTTCTCACCACCATTGCTGCCGGCTGCGGCGATAAGGTGGAATATGCATTGGAGGGAAGCGTGTTTGTGGCCGGAGCTTCTATCCAGTGGCTGAGGGATGAACTGAGAATGATTAAGTCGGCAGCTCAGTCAGAAAGCTACTGCAAAGCAGTGGAGGATACCGCAGGGGTCTATGTGGTTCCGGCTTTTGCCGGCCTGGGGGCACCATATTGGAATCAGTATGTGAGAGGAACCATTGTAGGATTGACAAGGGGAGCCAGCAAGGAACATTTTATCCGTGCCACGGTGGAATCTTTGGCGTATCAGGTGTCTGATGTGCTGGAGGCCATGGAGAAGGATTCAGGGATTGCCATGAATATGCTGAAAGTGGACGGAGGGGCTTCCGCCAACGATTTTCTGATGCAGTTCCAATCCGATATCTTAGGCATAGGTGTGATTCGGCCTCAGTGCATCGAGACCACGGCTCTGGGAGCCGCTTATCTGGCAGGGCTGGCCGTTGGATACTGGAAGGACAAAGAAGAGATAAGTAAGAACTGGAAGATAGACAGAAGGTTCCACGCCGCTATTGACGAGGACAGGCGCAAAACGCTGGTTAAGGGTTGGAAACGTGCGGTAAGGTGTGCGATTAGCTGGGCGAAAGATGAAGAAGAGTAGGGAAGCAATGGAAATGGTGATTTGGGCCGCCGGTTTCAGCGGCCCAAATCTTAAAAAAATTCTTGACAGAATGAGCCTTATGGATTATAATTAAGGACGTTGCAGAGGAAACGATGCAAGAGAATATGTGTGCGTAGCTCAGCTGGATAGAGCACTTGGCTACGGACCAAGGTGTCGGGGGTTCGAATCCTCTCGCGCACGGCACAAAAAACCCTAAGATGAGAAATCTTGGGGTTTTTGTTTTATCAAAACGGTAAAAAGTAGTTATCTGTGCTGTAGAGCTGAGTTAAAAAATCTATAAAATTGGGCTAAGAGAGTTATAGAACAGAGGAAAAATTGTTCTATAGCTCTTTTTTTGTGTAGATTTCATAGAAAGAAAGAGAAAATTTGTGCTATATATCTAATTGAAGTGCGTAAAAAGGAGATTTCTTGTTAAGTGTAAGATGCAAAATACAACCTGTTTTTTATAATGATGCGCGAAATGCATAAAGAAACGGCAAAAAAAGAAGAAAAATTAAAAATAATGTGAAAAAGGACTTGCTTTTTGAAGGCATACTTGATATAATACCAGTAATCATATTACAAATCACATTATTAAAAGGAGGAGCAACAATGACAAAGAAAGAACGGGTAATCGCAGTGATTGAGGGGAAAGAGGCGGATGGGGTACCTTCCGGTTTTTCCCTGCATTTTCCGGCCTATCAGGCAGTGGGAGATGCGGCGGTGGAGGCGCATCTGCAGTTTTTTGAGGAGACCGACACGGATATTATCAAGGTGATGAACGAGCATCTGGTTCCATGTTATGGAATGATCCGCACACCGAAGGATTACTACGAGAAGATTCCGGTGATAAACAGGAAGACGGATTTCATTGCAGAGCAGATCGAGATGACCAAGAAGATTCTGGACAGGGCGGACAAGGATTCCTTTACCATGGGAACGCTTCACGGAATCTGTGCATCCGGTATCCATCCGCTGGAAAAGATGGGAGAGGGATACAATTTAAATGAAGTGAGACAGATGCAGCTGGATTTTCTTCGCTGGGATGAGAATAAGATGCTGGATGCCATGAAGAAGATTGCCGACGGCATGTGCCAGCTGGCAGAAGAGTATATCGTAAACGCAGGTGTGGATTCCGTATATTATGCGGGGCTTGGCGCAGAGAGCAAGTGGTTCACGGACGAAGAATTTGAGCGGTGGATCAAACCTCTTGATCTGCAGATTATGAAGGCCATTAAGGATGCAGGCGGTTACTGCTTCTTACATATGTGTAAAAGCGGACTGAACATGAAGCGCTATGATGAAGATTACGCAGCCCTTTCCGATGTGGTTAACTGGGGTGTATATGAGGCTCCGTTGTCTCTGGAGGAAGGAAGAAAGCTGTTTAAGGGCAAAGTGGTTATGGGAGGCCTTCCCAACAGAAGCGGCGTTTTCGTAGACGGTGACGAGGCAGCCGTGAGACAGGCTGTGAGAGATGTGATAAACGGATATGGAAGAAAGGGCCTGATCCTGGGTGCGGACTGTACATTGGCTACGGAGCAGGACAGAAGCCTTGTACGTGCGGCAGCTTTGGAGGCAAGAAGCTTATAGAACCGGAGATATGGGAGAAAGGATAGATAATGCTTAAATATATTGGGAAACGAATACTGATTGCAATACCTACCTTCCTGGGAATTACCATACTGGTGTATGCGTTGTCGTCGCTGGCTCCGGGAACTCCCCTGGAAATGATATTTAATGACCCCAATGCCACTGCGGAGCAGATGGAAGCGATGCGGCATAAGCTGGGACTGGATCAGCCCATATATATCCAATACCTTAACTGGCTGTGGCAGCTGATTCAGGGAAATCTGGGAACATCTTACCGGACAGGCCATACGGTATGGGCAGATATTTCGGAGAGAATCAGTCCCACGCTGCTGCTTACGTTTTCCTCCCTGGCATTTTCCATTGTCATTGCACTGCCTTTAGGCGCTATGTCGGCATACAAGCCTTATTCCGCTTGGGACTATATTTCGTCGGCAGTTTCATTTATTGGAGCGGCAATACCCAATTTCTTTGCCGGGCTGGTATTTGTATATCTGTTTTCGGTTTTGATTAAGGCCTTCCCAAGCGGCGGTATGTACGATACCTCAGGGACAAGAAGTATTCCCATGCTTCTTCATCATCTGTTTCTGCCTATGCTGGTGCTGTCCATTCAGCAGATCGGAAGCCTGATACGGCAGACCAGAGGCGCCGTCTTAGATGTACTGCAGGAGGATTACGTCAGGACTGCCAGGGCAAAGGGCGCAAAGGAAAGGCTGGTTATGACAGGCCATGTCCTTCAGAATGCCATGATTCCGGTTATTACCAGAATCGGCATGATGATTCCGTTCCTTGTAGGAGGAGCGGTGGTGACAGAACAGATTTTTGCATGGCCGGGGCTGGGAAGTCTGATGGTGCTGTCCATCAACTCCAGAGACTACCCTGTGATTATGGGAATCACCGTATTTATTGCGGCGGCAGTTCTGATTGGAAATATTATCGTGGATCTGATATACGGATTGCTTGATCCAAAGATCCGGTATTCATGAGGAGGAAGGCAGATGGCGGACAAAAAAGGAAATAAAAGCTCTTATTTTCAGGACGTGCTGAAACGGTTTCTGGCACACAGACTGGCTATGTTTGGTGCGGTTGTCCTGACAATCGAGATTCTCAGCGTTATTTTTCTTCCTATTATTATGAAGCTGGATCCATATACCATGGATTACATGAATTTCGGAGGGGCTCCGTCGGCACAGCATCTTCTGGGATGTGACGATGTAGGAAGAGATTTATTTGCAAGGCTTATCTTTGGCGGAAGAGTATCTCTGATGGTAGGGATCTGCTCGGCGCTGGTCAGCCTGGTTATCGGCGTGCCTCTGGGGCTTATTGCCGGATATTTCAGAGGATGGGCAGAGACCATTATCATGCGGTGCGCAGACGTGTTTATGTCTTTCCCGTCCATGATACTGATACTGGTTCTGGCAAGTGTGCTGGGACAGTCCGTGATAACGGTTACTATGGTTATCGGCCTCCTTGGATGGACGGAATTTGCAAGGCTGATTTATGCCAGCGTTCTTTCCATCAGGGAAAAAGATTATGTGGAATCGGCAAAGGCTATCGGAACCAAAAACGGGCCGATTCTGCTTCGGTACGTACTGCCCAATTCATTTGCACCGGTTATCATATCGTTTACGTTTCGGACGGCTCAGGCCATTATCACGGAATCCTCCTTAAGCTTTCTGGGCTTGGGGGTACAGCCTCCGGAGGCTTCGTGGGGCAATATTTTATACTACGCCCAGTCCATCAGTGTCTTGTCTTCCAAGCTTTATATGTGGGTTCCGGCAGGCGTGATTCTTGTTCTGACGGTTCTTAGCATCAACTTTATCGGAGACGGCATCAGGGACGCACTGGATACAAAAATGAAAATATAAATATAAAAAAGTAACAGAAAGGAGTTAACATGAAAAAAATCATCAGTACAACAATGGCAGCAGTACTTATGGCGGCAGCATTGGTCGGATGCGGAGGCCAGCAGGGAAGTACGGGAGGAACAGAGACGACAACAGCTCAGACCCAGGCAGCGGCAGGAGGGGAAACTACGGCTGCAGCAGCGAAGGACGAGACGACCCAGGCGGCAGCCTCAGGGGAGGCAGGCAATAAGACCATTACATTGGCTATGGTATCTGCATGGGATTCCGTGGTTCCCTTTGATACCACAAGCTCCTACTCGGATGTGGTTTTGGATTTAATCTATGATAAGCTGGTATTTTTAAAGCAGGATGGCACTTATTATCCCAGACTTGCGGACAAGTGGGAGATGAGCGATGACAACATGGAGCTTACCGTTCATCTGAATGAGAATGCCAAGTGGCAGGACGGGGAGCCTGTGACTGCAGAGGATGTGGTATTTACATGCAAAGTCTACGGTTCTCCTACGGTGGCAGCAGTGAGGCAGAATAACGTAAGCCCCTTTGCAGGTTTTAAGGAGAGCGATGACAGCCTGAAGGTAGAGGCAGTGGACGAGCATACCGTAAAGTTTACCTGTGCTCAGCCCACCAACATGGACTTTTTGTTCTTCATTAAGTTCAGGGATATTTACATTCTTCCCAGCCATATTTTAGGGGAGCTGCCCTTGGATCAGATCAGGGATAGCGATTACTGGGAGAAACCTATCGGTTCCGGCCCATGTATTTACGAGAGCCAGATCAGCGGCGAGAGAATGGAATTTACGGCTAACAAGAATTATCATTTAAAGACTCCGGATTGGGATCGGTTTGTTGTAAAGGTAGTGGCTACTCCAAGTTTGCTGTCCGGACTTATCAACAATGAGATTGACATTCTGGCAGGCAACGTGGCTTCCCTGCAGCTGTCAGACTGGGATATGGCACAGCAGCAAGAGAATCTGATCTGTCAGTCCAATGAATCCGTGGGATACCAGTACATGGCAATCAATACTTCGAAAGAGTATCTGACACCAAAGGTAAGACAGGCAATCAACCTGGCAATCAACCGTGAGGCTATCGTATCAGGACTGTTAAAGGGCGAGGGAGAGGCTGCATTCGGACCATTCTCCAAGAGCCATCTGTATTACAATGATATCATCAATGTAGGTTATGATCCGGAAAAGGCGAAACAGCTTCTGGCTGAAGAAGGATGGGACGGCTCTCATGAGCTGGTGTTCTCCGTGCCTACAGGCAATGCGATCCGTGAGCAGGCAGCTGTGATTATTCAGCAGAATCTGCAGGAGATCGGAATCAAGACCAATATTGAAAGCGCTGATTTTGCCACTCATCTGAATAAGGTAAGGGAAAGCAACTATGATTTAGGGCTCATTGGCTCCGGCGGCTCTCCTGACCCGTCCGAGTGTGTCATCAACTTCAAGCCGGATCATGTAAACAACTTCTCACAGTTAAGCGACTGGACCATCTATGATACAGGCGCGGCCGGAGAGAGCGCATTCAGCTTTGAGGACAGAAAAGTAGCGTATGACAAGTACCAGGAGCTTCTGGTAGAGCAGGTTCCGTTCTGCTTCCTGTATTTCCAGAACAACCTGTTTGCACAGAATAAGCGTATCGGCGGCGTAGAGGATATTGAAGATGCTTCACAGCTTAACAGAGCAGTATGGAACTGGACGGTTTCTGAATAAAATAAAGAATGGATGATGATATGGAACCTTTATTGCAAGTAAAGAATCTGAAAACCTGTTTTAAGATTAATAAGAAATGGGTTCCTGCGGTGGAGGAGGTCAGTTTTCATGTTGCCCAGGGGGAGACTCTTGGCATCGTAGGGGAATCCGGATGTGGAAAAAGTGTGACATCCATGTCCATACTGAGACTTTTGCCGAAAGCTACCACACAGATTGAGGCGGATGCCATCCTGTTTCAGGGAAAGGATATTTCCAAGCTGACGGACAAAGAGATCACGGAAGTAAGGGGCAAGGAGATCGGCATGATTTTTCAGGACTCCATGACATCCCTAAATCCGGTAAAAACCGTCGGGAAACAGCTGGATGAAGCGTTTCTTATACACAACCTGTGTTCCAGGGAGCAGGCGAAGCAGGAAAGCATCGAGATGCTGAAAAAGGTAGGGATTCCATCTCCGGATAAACGGTACGGAGAATATCCTCATCAGCTGTCAGGCGGTATGCGCCAGAGGGTCATGATTGCCATGGCCCTGGCGCAGAAGCCTTCCCTGATTATTGCAGATGAGCCGACTACGGCTCTTGATGTGACGATCCAGGCCCAGATCATGGAACTTCTGAAAGAAATGAAGGAAAAAACAGGTGTCTCCATTATGTTGATTACCCACGATATGGGTGTAGTGGCAGATATGGCGGACAAAATTATGGTTATGTATGCAGGCATGGTCATCGAATACGGAACCACGCGGGAGATCTTCAAGGAACCGTGGCATCCTTATACCCAGGGGCTTCTGGCTTCGATTCCCCGCAAGGACAGGGACATAAACCGTCTGCATACCATTGAGGGAACCGTGCCTACCCTTAGTTCCATGCCTCCCGGATGCAGATTCTGCGACCGGTGTGAGCATGCCACAGAACGGTGCAGAAAAGAGAGGCCAAAGATGTATGTGCATGGGGACAGGAGAATCGGCTGTTTCCTGTATGAAGATAAAGGCGGTGGCTCAGATGAAAACGGATAACAACACCCTTTTGGAAGTAAAACATGCCAAGAAATTTTTTTACGGAAATAAAAAGCTGCTTCAGAAAGAGCGTTCCGTAGTAAAGGCGGTAAATGATGTCTCGTTTTCCATTGCAGAGGGAGAAACCTTTGGAATCGTAGGAGAGTCAGGCTGCGGGAAGTCAACCTTGGGAAGGACGATTATTCAGCTTTTAAAACCTACGGAAGGTGAAATCTTATATAAGGGAACGGATTTAAGCACACTGTCTGCAGAGGAGATGCGAAAGCTCAGGAGAAAGATACAGATTATTTTCCAGGACCCATATGCGTCGCTGAACCCCAGAATGACGGTCCGTGAGCTGATTCAGGCCCCGCTGGATGTATTTTCGGATTTGTCCGGGGAAGAGAAGCTTAACAAGGTGAAAAGCATCATGGAGAAGGTAGGCCTGCGGGAAGAGTACATGGGAAAATATCCTCATGAGTTCTCAGGCGGCCAGAGGCAGAGGATCGTCATCGCCAGGGCTCTTATTCTGGAACCGGAGTTTATTTTCTGCGATGAGCCGGTTTCCGCTCTGGATGTGTCGGTCAGAGCCCAGGTGCTGAATCTGATGAAGGATCTTCAGAAGGAATTCGGCCTGACTTACCTGTTTATTTCTCATGATTTAAGTGTGGTCCGTTTCCTGTGCGACAGGATTGCGGTTATGTATTTGGGAAGAATTGTGGAAATTGCAGACAAGGAAGAGCTGTATGACAATGCGAAGCATCCTTACACGGAGGCTCTTCTGTCAGCCATTCCGGTACCGGATGTGGATGTAAAGAGGACGCCGGTCCTTCTGGAGGGAGATATTCCGAGCCCCTACAATCCTCCGTCCGGCTGTCTGTTCCATACCAGGTGCAGATATGCTAAGGAGTGCTGCAAGACACAGGTTCCCCAGATGACGGAGATATCCAAAGGGCATATGGTTGCCTGCCATCGATATACTGAAAATGAGAAAATGCAAAGCGAAAGCAGATAAGAGAAAGGAGCCGGAATGACAGAAGCCGAGAAGTGGATAGAGGCTCACCAGGCGGACATGGTGGAGGACATCTGCCAGCTGGTAAGAATTCCCAGTATTAGTCAGAGAACCCAGGATGAGGAAGCGCCTTTTGGAAAGCCATGCAGAGAAGCCATGGAAAAGGCGCTTGAGATTGGAAAAAGAATGGGATTTGAAGGGTTTAATCATGAGAACTATTGCGGAACCCTGTTGTGGAAAGGGCAGTCTGAGGAAGAAATCGGAATTTTCGGACATACGGACGTGGTACCGGCAGGAAGCGGCTGGACCTATGAACCTTTCAGCCCTGTGGTAAAGGACGGAATTATCATCGGGAGAGGCTCGTCGGATAATAAAGGTTCTCTGATAGCAGCGCTTTACGGAATGAAATTTTTAAAGGATACAGGATATAAGCCCAAAAAAAGCATCCGCTTTTTCTTTGGATGCAGTGAGGAAAAGGGAATGGAAGATGTTCAATATTATGTCTCCCATTATAAGGAACCGGAATTTTCTCTGGTGCCGGATGTCATGTTTCCTGTCTGCAACGGCGAAAAAGGGATTATGGAGCTGGATATCTGCTGTGAAAAAAAGAGCAATGTTTTGAAAACTTTCCGGTCAGGAATCATGTCCAATGCGGTGCCGGCAGATGCAAAGGCGGTTCTGGCTCTTTGTGAGGAAGCGGCCCGGAAGGTGAGAGAACAGGCAGGGGAGTCAGGAGCCTGTGTCCAGGAGACGGAGGATGGCTGTCTGGAGATATGGATGAAAGGGATTGCGGCTCATGCGGCTTTTCCGGAAGGGTCCGAAAGTGCGGAACTGAAGCTGGCGGAGTTTCTTCTGTCCCTGGAGGTGCTGGACCAGGAGGCGGCAAAACTGCTTGAGGCGGTGAAGGTCTTCTTTGGCGATTACTATGGTGCGGGGCTTGATGTTCCGTATGAGGACGCGGCATCCGGAAAGTTGACTCATGTAGGGGGCATGGCAGAATATGACGGACAGATTTTCCGGCAGAATATCAATATCCGCTATAATGTAACGGCAGCTTACGATGATATGGTGGCTGCCATCACGAAAAAGGTGGAGGCCTATGGTTTCCACATCATCAGATTACATAACAGCAATCCGTGTTATACCGACCCGGACACCCGGAAGGTTCAGAAGCTTCTGAAGGTATGCCGGGACGGCCTGGGAGATGATACTCTGAAGCCCTACGTAATGGGCGGCGGTACCTATGCCAGAAGGCTGCGCCACGCAGTAGGATTCGGCCCGGGAATTCCGGGAAAGGAGAAGCTGTTCGGCGAGACAAGGGGAGGAGCCCACCAGCCCGACGAATATGTGGAGATCCCTCATCTGAAAAAAGCAGCGGTGATTTATGTGGATGCCATAAAGGCATTAGACAATGATTAAAAAGAGGAAACGTCCATGGAGAAAAGTAACGAAAGGTACCAGGCCTATATACAGATATTAAAGGAAGAACTGGTGTTGGCAATGGGATGCACGGAGCCGATTGCCCTTGCATACGCGGCAGCCAAATGCAGAGAGGTGCTGGGAAGCATACCGGACCATGTCATCGTCCAGGCCAGCGGAAGCATTATCAAGAATGTTAAGTCCGTGATTGTTCCCAATACGGGGCATCTGAAAGGAATTGAGGCGGCAACGGCAGCAGGAATCATTGCCGGGGATGCGTCTAAGGAACTGGAAGTAATCAGCCAGGTAAGCAAAGAGCAGCAGGAGGAAATAGGACGTTATCTGAAAACTGCGGATATCCAGGTGAATTTTTTAGAGAGCGGGCTTACCTTTGATATTATTGTGACGGAGACTACAAAGGGCGGAGATACGGCTAAGGTGAGAATCGCCAACTACCATACCAATATTGTGCTGATTGAGAAAAACGGACAGGTATTGGAGGAAATACCGGTTGAGGGTGAGGCGGAGACAGGCCTGACAGACCGAAGCCTCCTTGATATGCATGATATCTGGGATTTTGCAGTGACCTGTGATGTGGAAGATGTAAAGGGGCTTTTGCAGCAGCAGATAGACTGCAACATGGCCATTGCGGAAGAGGGAATGAGGAATGATTATGGAGCCAATATCGGTTCCGTTATGCTGGATGCCTATGGAGACAGCATAGAGAATCGGGCCATAGCCAAGGCGGCAGCCGGATCGGATGCCAGGATGTATGGATGTGAGATGCCTGTGGTCATCAATTCCGGATCAGGCAACCAGGGAATCACCTGCTCGGTTCCGGTGATTGAATATGCCAGAGATGTAGAGAAAGATGAGGAGAGTATGTTCCGGGCATTGGTTTTGTCAAACCTTATTGCCATTCACCAGAAGACAGGAATCGGACGGCTGTCCGCATTTTGCGGCGCGGTATGCGCCGGGGTTGCGGCAGGTGCGGGAATTGCATATCTAAAAGGCGGAGAAGAGAAGGAGATTTTCCATACGGTGGTCAACGGATTGGCCATTGTCTCCGGAATGGTGTGTGACGGGGCCAAACCTTCCTGTGCGGCAAAGATTGCCATGTCTGTCAGAGCCGGGTTATTAGGCTATGACATGTATATCCGCGGCCAGCAATTCTATGGCGGTGACGGAATCGTTACAAAGGGAGCAGATGCCACCATTGAAAATATCGGACGTCTGGGCAGGGAAGGAATGAGGGAAACCAACGAAGAAATTATCCGAATCATGATCGGAAAAACTACGGCAATCCATTGACATCTATTCTGAATTTGATAAAATATAAGAATGACATAGATTAAGGGGTAGAGAATTCATGGCTAAAA
>CAYWRB010000046.1:8423-11985 GCA_964460025.1 uncultured Hungatella sp. | reverse complement strand
CTGGTTCCAATGTACCTCCTCAAAAAAAGAAAAAAAGTCCCCTGGTACCGATCCTGCTAGGTGTGGCAGCGATTCTGTTTGTTTCTTTGGCCTGCTTTGGGGGATATATGGCGGCCAGTGGAAAGCTTGCGGATCTTTTCGGTCAGGCAGACAGCAGCAGAGAGATAGAGGATGGGGAAGAGACATCCCAGGAAGAAAAAACCGACCGCAGCGATTCGAAAGATCAGGAAGAGGATCAAGAGGAGACACAGACGGAAACAACAACCGCGGCGGAAGAGACGACTACCGCGGCAGCAGAGACTACGACAGCCAGAGAAACTCAGTACGGTATGGCGGCCGGAGATGAAACCACAACGGCCTTTGCAGCCGCACAAAGCAGCGAGCCGGAAGATAAGCTTTTGTATTTTATAGAAAACAGCGACAGAGAAGTATTTACAGCGGAATATTTAGAATCCTTTGATGCCAACATGTGCCGGCTTGCCCGGAATGGCATCTATGCACGCCTTGGACGTAAATTTAAGGATGCTTCTATTATGGAATACTTCGGGCAGTTTGACTGGTATAATCCGACCATTGAACCGGAACGGTTTTCCGACAGCCTGCTGAACAGTTATCAGGTAGCCAATCGAGATCTGATTGTGGCATATGAGGCACAAAAGGGATATAATTGACAGGGAGATTTATTCTCCCTGATTTCGATAATATGCCAGCATCAGATCCACGACTCTGCCATAACTTTTCACACCATCTTCCTGATCATTCAGCTTTAAATAAGTATCGTTAATTTGATTGGCAGCCTCCGCCACTTTGCTTTCATAGCGGTTCCAATAAGCATTGTTGGCGCGCAGGTCTTCCACGGCCTGGGGGACAAGCCGGTTATGAAGCTCCATATAAGCGTCTCTGTCCTGGGCTGCCAGTGCATTGCCCGCATGAACCCATCCCATCAGATATCCACTGTATTGGAAAAAATCTTCTTGAGAGCCGATACAGGCAAGGTAACCGATGAAATTGGCCTCATCCTCTCTCATAAATCCCTTTAAATGGGAAAGTTCATGACACAGAGTGTGAGGGATATTGTACCCGGTCATCTGCCAGTTATAATTTGCTTCCACCGTAAAAGGAGAATAGATCCCGCACAGCTGCTGTACAGCCAGGATCCAGGATACCAGCACCGGTTTTGGCCGTGGATAATATCCGGACAGCTGGGGATACTCTGTTCCCAGATTCTCCATGGTAGCCTGTCCCTGTCTGGCAAGGGTAAACTGTCCGGTCAGTCCAGGCTGACCAAAGTCATCGGCGGTCTCGTTGATCCTGTCCACCAGATAAGCACACAATTCTTCCAATTCTTCCACCGATGATTCCCGTATTTCCAGGTCCAGATAGCTGGAAAACGGCTTGCGGTAATAATTGATGCCACAGTTTACGGTAAATAAAAAGGCAATAAGGCCCAGAAAACCAAAGGCTCCCTCCAGAAGTTTAAGCCACTGCCGGAAGTGAAGAATTATGTATACGACAGCAAATATGATAAGAAAATAAATAGCCAGTTCCACTACGGAGACCGGAAGAAGATTGCAGAATCTTCCATAGATTCCTACGATACATGGGTATATGGTAACGGCGTACCATTCTGCAAAGCCCGTTACCGTTCGGGCAATTACCTGTAAAATTCCTGCCAGAACCAAAAGGACGGTGCCGGTGAGGGCGAGTAAATGTTTTTTCATCGGTGGGGTACCTCCCTATCGAGATTATATCATATTTTCAACATAATCGACATCTAAAAATTTTCTTACCTTTTTCGAAAATCCCTTGCGGAAATTGTGAAACTCTTATACACTAAGAAGATACGGGAAAGAAAGAAGGTTATGGAAATTTTATGAAAAAACAGGATTCCAATAAAAAAGAAAGTTCGGCAGAGAAAAAGCCTATCAACTGGAAAGAGGAGATTATCAGCTGGATACAGATTATTGTAATGGCTGCCGTCATTGCATTTGTGCTGAATACATTTATTATTGCCAACAGTCGTGTTCCCAGCGCATCTATGGAGAATACGATTATGACAGGAAGCCGTGTCATCGGTTCCCGGTTATCTTACCGTTTCGGAAAGCCGGAGCGCAATGATGTGGCCATCTTTGTATTTGGCTATGATTGCAGAGAATGTGGGATTTCATATCAGGAGACGCCGGAAGGTGTCTGCCCGGTGTGCGGCAGGGCAGATAAAAAGAACAGCACGGTTTATTATGTGAAACGAGTTATTGGCATGCCGGGAGATATTATTGATATCAAAGACGGCCATGTCTATCTGAATAACTCGGAGACACCGCTGGAGGAACCATATGTGCGGGAAGAGATGGAGACACCGGAGGAACTTCATTATGAGGTGCCGGAAGGCCACTATTTTATGATGGGAGATAACCGGAATTACTCTGCGGATGCCAGGTTTTGGAGATTCAGTTATATTAGCGAGGACAAAATGATCGCCAAAGTTATGTTTCGGTATTTTCCCAGCTTCGGAAAGATTGAATAGTGGGAACTTCGTGGCTTGCTGTCTTGAAGATAGGTGCTGTGTTCATTTCTGTTGAGTATATTCTTCAAGGCCAGCACCCCATCTCCGGGTATGCTGGCCATCAATGTGCTGGCTGCAGTCGATGGAGTATTGATTCTCATCCAGGCACAAGTTAAGAAGGGGAGGAGAGTTTATGGTGCGTCCGATCGAATGTTCGATATTTGGATGGTGACAGTCCTGTGATTTTTTTAAATGCACGATTAAAGTGTGCCGCATCTTGATAGCCACTCTCTAAAGCAATATCTTGAATTTTTTTTTCTGGATCCTGAAGGAGAATCTTGGCTTTTTCGATTCTCTGTTGTACAATGTAATCTCGAATACACATTCCAGTGAGGGTTTTAAACAAAGTACTGAAATAGTAGGGAGAGAATTGAAATTGAGCTGAAATATCAGTTATTGTGAGAGGAGCGGAAAGATGAGCGTTGATATAATCTTTTGCTTTTCTGACCATGTAATAATTTCGTTCCTCTTGTATTGCCATAAGTTTCTTGACATATAGAACAAGGTCTGTTTTAAAAAGTTCTCTTAACTGACTGCAGCAGGGGATATTTTTAATGTGGCTGGAAATATCATATCTGGTAAGCTTATGTTCTGCGATGATCTGAATCATGCTGTTGTTGTGTTCCATGATAGAATACACAAAAGATATAAGATATTCCTGAAACCTGTCATGGGACATAACTTTTTCGGAAAGACCTGAAAATATCTGGTCTATCATGTCTGTGCAGGAAGGAATATCCATATTACAAACGGATTGGCGGAGAAGCTCCAATTCTTTCTTTAAATCTTCTTCTGTTTTAAGGTTTATCGATGGTAGAAGATCAAAATATTCGATTCGTTCTTTTTCCTGCCCTGTCTCCACGCTAAACCGAGAAGGAAGATAGGAAGGCGAAGTGTCTCTTAAGGAAGGAATCAAATGCTCTATCATGTGTACAAACTGGTTGATATTGACAGGCTTCAAGAGATAATCGTAAGCTCCGGTTTTTAATGCACTGCGAA
>CAYWRB010000046.1:0-8413 GCA_964460025.1 uncultured Hungatella sp. | reverse complement strand
GTCATCGTAGCCACTTAGGATGATTACACAGCTGCTGATATCATGTTTTTTAAGAATCCTCAATAGAGAAAGTCCATCAAGCTTGGGCATTTTATTATCAGAAATGATCAGATGGTAATAGTTTTTTTCCATAAGCCTGATAGCGGACTCTCCATCGGTTGCCGTGGTACATATAAATTCGGTGGAAAAGTGATTATAAAGGACTGTTCGAAGTCCGTCTAATATCGTTTCGTCATCATCAATTAACAGTATCTGATACATATTCCACATCCCCTTTCTCATCTGGCAAGTTAAAAGGTAAACAAGGCAGCTTGACAATCACCGTGCTTCCCTGACCTTGTACACTGTCAATGGTTAATCCGTATTCCGGTCCATAAGTTAATTGGATTCTTCGCGACACATTGCGGATGCCTATGGCCTGACTCTCAGGATTTAAAAGTTCCCTCTGCACTTTTTCCAGCTCTTGAGGAGGCATACCGCATCCGTCATCTGATACACATAGAATCATTTGGGACCCTTTTTTGTATCCCAGGATGTCAATAGACATTCGGTATTTGGTATTGTCAAGGCCATGGAGGACAGAATTTTCAACCATGGGTTGAAAGATCAGTTTGATAGTCCGGCAGTCTAAAAGTTCCGGCTCAATGGCTTTATTAAAGAGGATCCGCCCCTTAAATTGATAGGAGAGGATAGACAAATACACATCTAACTGTTCTAATTCTTGTCTGAGGGTTACTTCTTTCGTTGTACCCCGAAGTCCGTACTGCAGATTTTTTCCAAGAAGCTCTGCCATATCTGCAACCTGAAGATCTCCGTTTTTATAGGCAGCCAGATGCATGACTTCTAATGTATTATAAAGATAATGAGGATTAATCTGGGTTCTCAAAAGCTGAAGTTCTGTCTCCTGCTTTTCCAAATCCTTCATCAGCACCTCATGAATCAAAGTATTAATTCTGTCGGACATATGGTTGAAGGACACAAATACTTCATTAAATTCAAAAGGGAGAGGCAGGACAGGGAGAGCAGGTACATAGTTGTTTTCAAAGGCATTACAGGTTGCCACCAAAGTATTCAAAGGAATATGAATATTACGAATAACTCGTAACATGGTCAGTAAAATCAAAGCCAGGATTCCGGCCCAAGCTGCAATTACCAGAATGCGAGCTGGCAGAAGATGACGAAATATGGAAGAAAAGGGGGTTCGGATTACAATAGCGGTATTTTTTCCGTGAAAAACGCTGTGTTCAATCCCCGGTTTATCAAGATTTAAACGAACTTGTCCTTTGGGTTTTTCATGATAGGCAGGCATGGAAGGCTCGTCCATATTGGTAAGAAGCAGTTTTCCATTATAGTAAATGGCATACTCTTGCGCAGGAAGACCATGTTCAAAAGTAATGCCCTGAGTTATGCTGTTTATGTCTTTGCCGGCCACACACAGTCCAATGGTCCGGTAATGGTAAGGATCCGCCAGGTTGCGCACGACACAGACACTGATCCCGTCTTTTTCCCCTATACCTGAATAGACAAATTCATCTGGTTTTAAAATAGAAGCAGCTCCTAAAGAACTGCTAAGCATATTGTCATACCAGTCTGCGTTTTGCCGGATAGTACAACTGTGGTAAACCGCATCTTTTTTTGTCAGATAAACTCCGTTTCCTTCCATATCATAAATGGCAACGAAATCCATAGGCGAATTGTTCATCTGAGTCTGCGCATGATTAAAAAACGTAAAGCCGAACGTATGATTCCCCAGAATCGAACCTTTGCGGAGAACAGAGCAGAGGGTATCGTCATTAGCAAACAGAGACTGATTGGTGGGGAATAAGGTGACTCGTGATAAAACAGCTAAGTCATTCTCCAGCTGCGTCAGTATTTTTTCTCCATTTTGATATGCTTGGGACGCAGTATTGTTAATTAACATCATGGCCTCCGATATGGTCAGATACAGCCAGAAAATCACAACCACAGCACACTGCAACAGAGCAATCAGGTATAAGCGGGCTTTAATGGAAGTGCCGTTTTTATTCATTGGGTACTCCTCAGTACAGAATTTTATGGTTATATTATATAATAATCCTTAAAAATGGCAAGAAAAAATTAATCAAGATATTCAATTTGGGCTTTTATTTTATTATAATTCAGATACAAACAAAACAGACAGGCCTGTATTTGGAAAAAGAGAGAGGGAGATTACAATGAAGAAAACATGGTTAGCAGCCGGTCTGGCTGTTGTTACAGGATTAGGGAGTTTGACAGCCTGCAGTAAAAGCAGTGATACACCAGTGGAAACGACGGTGGCGTCTGCATCCGGTAAAGATGAGACAGTTGCTGAAAGCAGTGCTTCTTCTGCTGGGAACGTAGAGGTGGAATTCCTGTCACAGAAGCGGGAAGATGTAGATTTGTTTGATGGAATATTGGCAGATTTTATGGAGAAAAATCCAGGAATCCAAATTTCACAGACTACCACAACCGGTTCTGTCAGTTTTTCTTCCAGAGTGGCCTCTAATGATGTTCCGGAATTAGGACATGTGTATGCCAGCACTGCTTACCGCACTATGGCAGAGGAAGGTTTATTTATGGATTTAAGCGGGCAGGATTTTTTGGAAAGGGTTCCAAAGGAATATATAGATTTGTTTACCCTGGAAGACGGCAGAGTATTTGCAGTCCCTGTCAATGTGAATGCCTTTGGCCTGTATGTGAATATGGATATTTATGAAGAACAGGGCCTGGAACTGCCGAAAACCTATGAAGAGTTGATTGCCAACTGTGAAAAATTAAAAGCAGCAGGAATCACCCCCTTCGCATTTCAGTTTAAGGACGCCGGGGGTCTCCGTCAATGCTTTGAACGGTATATGACAGGAGTTGTGGACCATGATTTCTTAAAAATTTGTGAGGAAGTCGGGCTTGAGGGAAAATCTTTTGGCGATTATCCAAGTATGGTAGAAGGTTTGGAGAAATTTATTGCTCTTTTGGATTATGCGGATACGGATCCTCTTGGTATGGATACCAATGACCTGGCAGATTCCTTTGCCAACGGAAAATGTGCAATGGTTATGAATGGAAACTGGGGCGCTTCTCAATATCTGGGGTTGAATCCTGATTTGAATATGAAGGTAATTCTGTTCCCGTCTGTCACAGGGATTGACAGTACGACAGTGGGAACTCCTGATATGTGTCTGGCAGTTTCGGCTGCAGCCTCGAAGGAACAGCAGGATGCCTGCCTTACCTTTATCCGGTATTTTCTGGAGCCGGAGACCATTGAGTGGTTTGCCAAAGAAGATAAAGTTCCCAATATCGTAGAAGGGGTTACTTATCGCAATGAGGAGTTGAAAGATATCTCAGATGCCATTGAAAATGGTCATTTTACAAAATCTCCTACATTGGGCTGGGCCAATGGATACCAGAGCGCGATTCAGGGCGAACTTCAGTCTTTGATTGTTGACAGGGATGTAAAAGCATTTATTGAGACGTGGGATACATTAACGAAGGATGTCTATGGACAGCAATAGATTTTGGATTGGGCAGGATCTGGCAGGGTTCAGACCCTGCCTGTATTATAAATCGTTAGATGAAGGAGGAAATTTCATAAGATGAAAAAGGTTCATAAAAATCGGGAACGGAATCTGACTCATGCTCTTTTCGTCCTTCCCAGTGTCAGCTTATACACGATGTTCTCCATCTTCCCTATCTTTCTGGGAATATACTACAGTTTCACGGATTGGGATGGAATCAAAAAGAGTTATTCATTTATTGGTTTTAAAAATTACATAAAAATGTTCGGAGACAAACGTTTTTGGCATTCCGTTTCTTTTAATCTGCGATATACTATTTTTTTGGTTTTGGGAGTTACACTTCTCAGTGTGGGAATCGGTTTGTTATTAAATCAAAAAGTCAGGGGAAAGATGTTTTTCCGTGCCGCTTACTTTTTTCCGGCAGTGATTTCTGCTTTGACAGGCGGCTTGATTTTTAATCAGATTTATGGCAAAGGTATTCCTTTTATTGGAGAGTTACTGGGAATCGGCCTGCTTCAGAAAAATATCCTTACCAGCAAAGTTGGAGCTCAATTTGGTATTCTCTTTGTAAATTTATGGCAAGGGGTGGCTATTCCCACGGTGTTAGTTCTGTCCGCTTTGCAGACAATACCTCAGGAGCTGATAGAGTCAGCGTCCTTGGATGGAGCAGACGGCAAGCAGCTATTTCGATATTTGATTTTCCCTTTTTTGCTTCCCACCATAAGTATCATCATCATCTTAAATTTAAAATCAGGCCTCATGCTTTATGATTATGTGATGGCGCTGACTACCGGGGGGCCGGCCAGGGCTACGGAGAGTTTGACCATGCTTATCTATACCCAGGCGTTTGATGAAATGAAATTCAGTTATTCCATAGCAGAATCCATTGTGGTGTCTGTGGCTATTATTGCAGTTTCTGTCTTGCAGATTCATAGTACAAACCGAAAGAAGGTGTATGAATGACCAGAAAACAAATGAGAACGGTTGGTGTGTATATCGCATTAATAATCGGACTTTTTATCATTGCGATTCCATTTTACCTGTCGCTGGTATCATCTGTTAAAACACAGTCTGAATTGAGTCGGAATTTTTTTGGACTGCCTTTAAAGATTACCTTTGAGAATTATCTTACAATTATGCAAAAGGGCGATTTTCTTCCTGCTCTGCGCAATTCTTTTTTGATTACCATTGTCAGTCTGGCAGGATTTGCTGTCCTTCTTCCTATGGCTTCTTATCCCATTTCCCGGCGGATGGGGACATGCAGGATTTATATGATATTGTATTATTATATGCTTGCAAGTATTTTTATTCCGTTCCAGGTAAAAATGATTCCTATTGTTAAATTGATGAACAGTTTGAATATTGCTAACCGCTGGGGATTGATACTTCTCTATCTGGCCGGAAGCACTGGGGAAGGGATGTTTTTGATGACGGGCTATCTGTCTACCATTCCTACGGATATGGAAGAGGCTGCCTACATTGATGGAGCCAGTACGCGGCAGGTCTTTACACAGATCATAGCACCGGTTATGAGGCCTATTACTGCTACGGTTCTGATTAAAAACTGTTTATGGGTGTGGAACGATTTTATGATGCCCAGTATGGTATTGCGGCTGAGAGAGGACAGAACGCTGCCTCTGTTCCAGTATGCTTTCCAGGGAGAGTATGCTACCAATTATCCCTTGGTTTTTGCGGCGTTTGTAATGGCCATGATTCCGATTATGATTTTCTACTGTATCATGCAGAAAAATATTATTGAAGGCATGATGAGTGGTGCTGTGAAAGGGTAAGAGAAACTATGTCTTTATGTGAGATGACTTTTTATTCTGAAATACTTAAGATGGATACACAGGTTACGGTTATTCTCCCTGAAAAAGAGCAGGGGATAGGGATGGAAGGCTATAGCGCCGGTAAAACAGATGTTTGTCCCGTACTATGGCTTCTTCATGGACGCAGCGATGATCATACGATTTGGATGAGAAGAACTTCCATTGAACGGTATGCGGTTCCTTTGGGATTAGCCGTGGTGATGCCGGAAGTAAGTTACAGCCGGTATTTGAACATGGCTTATGGACCGGCCTATTATGATTATATGACCCAGGAACTTCCTGGGCTGTGCCACCAGATTTTTCCTGCTTTTAGCTTCAGAAGAGAGGATAATTTTATTGCGGGTTTATCTATGGGCGGCGGCGGAGCGATGTATATTGGTCTGAAGCAACCGGAAAATTATAGTCATATTGGAATATTTTCTACTGGCGGCGCAGTTCCGTTGGAACCTTTGTGGAGGCCTGAGGCTTCGGGCGGCAGGCTTTTGAAGGATATTTATGGAACCACAGATATTGGTTCCCTGGAGGGTGGTCCCTGTGATCTTTTTATTCTTGCGAAAAAGGCATTAGAGAGAGGGGTGGCTCTCCCGGCCATTTATCATACGATGGGGACGGAAGACCCACGTTATCCGGCGGCTATGGCTATGAGAGCTTTTTTTGAGAATCTATCGGGCAATCCATTTCGCTACGAGTATCATGAAGGACCGGGAAACCATGAATGGGCGTTTTGGGATCAGTGGATTCAGGGATTTTTAAATAGCCTGAATATTGGAGAGGGGTGATAAAGTGGTTACTCTTACCATACATTTTTATTCTTCTGCATTAACGGAGTGTAATTCCATGGAGATTGTTCTGCCCTCTGGAGATGGTCCGTGGCCTGTGCTGTGGCTCCTTCCGCCTATGGGGTGTAATCATACTCGTTGGAGTACTTATACGGATATACCATCTTTGGCTGAGAGGAAACAGAGAATGGTGGTCATGCCTGATTTGAAGTTGAGCTGCGGCCTTGATATGGTTCACGGCCTTGGATTTCACACTATGCTTGTAACAGAGCTGCCATTATTTTTGAAAACACATTTTTCAGTGGATCTTACATCTCAGGTGATTGCCGGTGCAAAAGAGGGGGCCTATGCCGCTTTATATGCCGCTGCCTATGGAAAGCAAAACTATGAACAGGTGATTGCCTTGTCAGGAGGAGACCTGACAGAAGAGGGGATTCTTATTGATTCCGACTTGAGATTTCAACATGCTTTTGGGAAAAAGGCGTCTGCTCTTAAAGGCAGCAGTTATGATATAGGGATTCAGATTAAGGAAATTCAGGAGCGTTCCAAACTTTACGTGGCTTATGGTATAGAAGACAGCTATTGTCATTCCGCTGCTAGTTTAGGGGAAAGGCTGCCATTACAGCAGGTTGATATTTTAGAGGGGGCTCTTGGTTGGAATGAGTGGTACAATATTTTAGAAAAAAGAATTTAAGCATGAAAAGTATAGAAAGAGTTTATGCTGTATTCAATCAGCCGGAACATCATGAAATACCATCGGTTTGTATATCATGAAATTGAAAGATATGAAGGAAAAAGAAGGAGACAGTCCGATAAAAATCCAAGGCCTTGAAAAAGCCTGAATTTCTAAGGCACTGTCTCCTTCTTACATATCAGGAGAATATTAAGCCTTCAGATATGCTTTTAACAATTCTACTTTGTCAAGTTTCTCCCACGGCAAATCCAGATCCGTTCTTCCGAAGTGTCCGTATGCTGCGGTCTGCTTATAAATGGGACGCCTTAAATCCAGCATCTTGATAATGCCGGCAGGCCTTAAGTCAAAGTTTTCCCGGATGATTTCCACCAGTTTTTCATTGGACAGCTTCCCGGTTCCGAAGGTATCTACCATGACCGAGGTAGGATGAGCCACGCCAATGGCATAAGACAGCTGGATTTCACATTTGTCGGCTAACCCGGCGGCTACCATATTCTTAGCCACATATCTGGCTGCATAGGCAGCGGACCGGTCTACCTTGGTGCAGTCCTTACCGGAGAAAGCTCCGCCGCCGTGACGGGCATATCCGCCGTAGGTGTCTACGATAATCTTCCGTCCCGTAAGCCCGCTGTCGCCGTGAGGGCCGCCGATGACGAAGCGTCCCGTGGGGTTCACGAAGAATTTTGTGTTCTCGTCTACCATCTCCCTGGGAAGAATGGGATCGAAAACATACTGCCTGATATCTTTATGTATCTGCTCCTGGCTTACGTCGCCGTCGTGCTGGGTGGAAAGCACCACCGCATCCAGGCGTACCGGCTTTCCGGTTTCATCATATTCAACGGTTACCTGGGTCTTGCCGTCAGGACGCAGGTAGGAAAGAGTGCCGTCCTTACGGACTTTGGTAAGCTGCAGGGCCAGCTTATGTGCCAAGGCGATGGGATAAGGCATATACTCTTCCGTCTCATTGCTGGCGAAACCGAACATCATACCCTGGTCACCTGCACCGATGGCATCGATTTCTTCGTCACTCATCTTATTCTCTTTTGCTTCCAGTGCCTTATCTACGCCAAGGGCAATATCGGCGGACTGCTCGTCAATGGCAGTGATGACGCCGCAGGTGTTGCAGTCAAAACCGTAGTCTGCCTTGTCGTAACCGATCTCGCGGATGGTGTCACGGACTACCTTCTGGATGTCCACATAAGCCTTGGTGGTGATCTCTCCCATAACCATGACAATGCCTGTGGTGGTAGCAGTCTCACAGGCCACGCGGCTCATGGGATCCTGCTCTAACATGGCATCCAGGATGGCATCGGAAATCTGGTCGCACATCTTATCAGGATGGCCTTCGGTTACGGATTCTGAAGTAAACAGTAATTTCTCCATAAATGTTCCTCCTTTGAATAATGAGAATTTAGGCCAAAAGAAAAGTCCGTAGCGAACTGCGGACTTGATATCATGCAATCAAATCCTCTTATCGTTCGATTTCTCGCTCAGGTTGGCACCTTCCTTCCTCGCTGGATGCGGCTTGGGCATACCAGACGGTCCGGGGTTGCCGTGACTTCACAGATCCTTTGTATCTCCATCACTCTGAATAAGGGA
>CAYWRB010000045.1:0-12035 GCA_964460025.1 uncultured Hungatella sp. | reverse complement strand
TGCTGGCAGGTTGCGGAAAGAATAAAGAGGAGGCACAGCCAGCGGACGGTACCGGAGCCGTGGAAAGTACGGTTGCCGCCGGTGAGGGGCAGGATAGTGTTAAACTGGGAGAGTATATGGGTGTAACCTTTACACCGGTTTCTGTGGAAGTCACGGATGATCAGGTGGAACAGGAGATCCAGGCTCTTGTAGACGCCAATCCGGTGCTTACGGAGGTAGACAGGGCTGCCAGAGAAGGAGATGTGGTAAACATTGATTTCGTAGGAATGAAAGACGGTGAGGCCTTCCAGGGAGGTACCAGTGAGGCCTATGACTTAAAGCTGGGCTCAGGCAGCTTTATTGAAGGATTTGAGGATGGTCTGATTGGGACGGAAAAAGGCCAGGAAGTAAGTCTCAATCTGACATTTCCGGAAACTTACGGCAACCAGGAACTGGCAGGCCAGGATGTGGTGTTTGATGTGACTGTCAACGCCGTAAAGGAGTCCACGCCGGCAGTTTTAGATGATAAGTTTGTGACGGACAATACGGAATATGCCACGGTAGAAGAATGCCGCAAGGGAATCCGTGAACAGCTGGAGGAGTTGGCAGCTAACAATGCTCTGAATCAGAAAAAGAATGAAGTATTTATGAAGGTTATGGAGGCTTCGGAGATTACGGCATCCGATGCGACGATTCAGGAATATTATGATGAGCAGATGGATGCTTATGGACGGCAGGCCGAAAGCTTGGGTATGAAACTGGAGGATCTGGTGCAGGATATGGAGGCATTTAAATCTGAGCTTATGACCATGTCCGGTGAGGTAGCCAGACAAAATCTGGTGATCAATGCCATCGCAGAGAAAGAAAACATCACCATTGAGGATGCGGACAGGGAAGCAATGGCTGCCGAGTTTGGGTTTGCCAGCGGGCAGGAGATGGTAGAAGCCGTAGGACAGGAGGCTGTAGACGGCTATATCCTTCCTAACAAGGTTATGACCTTTTTAGCAGACAACGCTGTGGAGGAGTAGAGAAAAGGGGCTGGAACAATTTATTTTGTGACAGCCTCTTCTTGAGTACATATACAGGTGTCACACAGGAAAAATGGCAGAAAAGAGGAAAAGACATGCAGCATCAGGTATATCGAAAGGGAATGAAAGATGGGATCCCGGTAGCATTGGGATATTTTGTCGTATCGGTCACCATTGGCATTGCAGCAAGGACTGCCAATTTAACACCGGCTCAGGCTACGGTTATGTCTCTTACAAATTTAACATCGGCCGGACAATTCGCGTCTTTTGCAGTGATAGCGGCCGGGGCGCCCTATGTAGAGATGGTGATCTCCCAGCTGGTAATCAACTTAAGATATTGTCTGATGTCCTGTGCATTGTCCCAGAAGGTAGATCCGAAGCTGCCCTTTTACCATAGGCTGATTATGTCCTTCGGGATTACGGATGAGATATTTGGCCTTTCTATCTCTCAGAATGGAAGGCTTAACCCGTGGTATACTTATGGCGCCATGAGTGTGGCCATACCTGGATGGACACTTGGAACTCTGCTTGGAATCTTGTCTACCGGTATGATGCCCCAGAAGCTTTTAAGCGCCATGAATATGGCTTTATATGGAATGTTTATTGCAATTTTTATGCCGGCAGCCAGGGAGAACAAGGTACTTCTTCCCATTATATTTCTCTCTATGGTCTTAAGCGCAGGGTTTCATCGATTGCCATGGTTCGATTTTATTTCATCGGGGATGAAGATTATTATTTTGACACTGGTAATTTCCATGGGAGCCGCCCTTTTGTTTCCGGTGAATGAGGAGGAAGAAGGCAAATGAGAAATTATGGGTATATTTTGGTGATGGCCGTAACTACATATTTGATCCGTGTGATTCCGATGACTCTTTTCAGAGAGGAGATTAAAAACAGAACTTTCCGTTCGTTTTTGACCTATGTACCTTATGTGACTTTGGCGGTTATGACTTTTCCGGCGATTTTGGATATTACGGAAGTGTCCTGGATCTCGTGGGTAGGATTTGTGACTGCCATGGTGTTGGCTTACAACAAAGTCAGTCTGTTTGCAGTTTCCTTAGGATGCTGCGGACTGGTGTTTTTACTTCAGATGATCTGTGGTTAATGCAAATGTCGGGGTAATCTATATTTTGTATAGAAAGGGGAAAAATTATGGTAAAAATGGGAATTATGGGAGCAGGGAATATTGCTTCCACCATGGCTGCTACGATCCGTGAACTGGAGAGTGTGGAGTGCTATGGGGTTGGAGCCAGGGATTATGGAAGGGCGGAAGCATTCGCAAAGAGATATGGCTTTCGAAAAGCATTCGGTTCTTACGAGGAGCTGGCAAAGGATCCGGAGGTAGAGCTTATCTATATTGCTACCCTTCATTCCTGTCATTATGAGCATATAAAGCTGTGTCTGGAGAATGGGAAGCATGTGCTGTGTGAAAAAGCGCTTACCATCAATGAAAAACAGGCGGCTGAGGTAATTGCCATGGCCGAGGAAAAGGGCCTCCTGCTGGCAGAGGCTATGTGGACCAGATATATGCCTATGAGAAAAAGGTTGGAGGATGTGCTGGAAAGCGGGGTAATCGGAAAGCCATATATGTTGACGGCCAATTTGGCATATGCGGTGGGAAGCAAAGAGAGGATCATCCGTCCCGAACTGGGCGGAGGGGCACTGCTGGATCTGGGGGTTTATACACTGAATTTTGCATCTATGGTTTTTGGCGATGATGTGGCAGAGATTACCGGGACGGCAGTGAAGAATGATGCAGGTGTGGATATGCAAAACAGCATAACGTTGACCTATAAAGACGGAAGGATGGCTGTCTTAAACAGCAGCGCCACGGTTGTGGGAGACCGGCAGGGAGCCATTTTTGGGGACAAAGGTTTTATCCACATTGAGAATATCAATAATTATGAGGAGATCAGAGTCTATGACCTGAACCGGAGCCTGACGGCTGTTTACGACAGGCCGGAGCAAATCAGCGGATATGAGTATGAGGTGGAGGCCTGTGTCTATGCCATCCAAAGAGGACAGACCCAATGCAGCCAAATGCCTCATGAGGAAAGCCTTCGTATGATGAGATGGATGGATGAACTGCGCAGGCAGTGGGGAGTCGTATTTCCCATGGAATGAATTTTCAGACAAGCTTTCGAGTGATGAAAAAGTGCTGACTGCAGGATGTGCCAAAACCTGCGGTCAGCACTTTTTTCATAACCTTTATCGTCTATTTGGGATCTCATTGAGGCAGGAGTCTATGCGGCTGATTTCTTCCTGGGACAAATTCGTATTGCCCAGAACTTCTTTGAATGTCCGGCTGTCAGCCAATTGATACAGCCCTTCAATTCCGTATTTGCGTGTCCGTTCATAGGTGGCAGGACCGATATGACGGGCAACTTCTTCTTTGTGTTCATCCAGCCATGCTATGAACGGGTTCATAATTTTTTCCGCATCGGAGCAGCTTCTTAAATATCCGAAGGTACACTCAATGGAAAGAACATCGTCATAATCACTGGTCACATGTCTTTTACACACAGGCTTTGTCATGGTTCCCTGACCGAAATCTCCGAACATATCTTTTAACCATTCAATGCTATCTTCCACCCAATGAGGCGCCCGGTTACATATGGAAGTATCTTTAGACTGAACGGAAGTATCCCCTGTTGAGAAGCCGTGAGGCCCGTATGCATAGATATGGCTTTCAAAAGAAATGTCATATTGTACCAGCGCTTGTGCAAACTCAATGGTATTGATTACAGGCACCACCTGGTCCGTGCGTGTGGCGAAGAGAAAACAGGGACTGGTGTTGTGATCCACGGCAGATACGACATCCGGCGCTGTCTTTTCACATTGATGAATCATCTCCTCTTTGGTGACAGCGTATCCTAAAATAGCGGCATCCGGCTTGTTCTTGGCCATGGTTGCCGCACAGCCTGCCAGGTGTCCTCCTGCAGAGAAACCTACGACGGCTACCTTGTCTTTATATAAATGCCATTTTTCCTCATTGGAGCGGATAAGCTCCATAGCCTGCTCATAGTCATCTAAAGGATTGGGCCACAGGGCGTTTTCCTTTACGGAATACCGCAGAATGAATACCTGATACCCTGCCTTCAGATAAGGCATGGCCACCGGATCGGCCTCCCTGGCCGAACAGTACTGGTAGCCTCCGCCAGGAAGGATCAAGATGGCCGGCCTTTTGGAGATATACTGGAATTCGCCTTTGACGTCCTGTATATAGGCAGTCAGGGTTACATTTCTCTTCTGATTCAGGATCATAAATTCTGTTTGCATAATTATTCTTCCTTTCCTATGATGATGATATTGTAGGGCAATTTTGGAATGAAAACAACTGTTTTTTATCAAAAGGACTAAATTATAGGGCTTTTGCATATGATGTAAAAAACATTTTCAGGGGGAAAACCTTGAAGGAATATATCGAGGAGCGTGCGGTGGCTATTGCAAACTATATCATAGACCATAACGCCACGGTTAGGCAGACAGCTAAAAAATTTGGGATATCGAAATCTACGGTACATAAAGATGTAACGGAACGTCTTGAACACATTAACCCATCTTTAGCATCCCGTACCAGGATTGTTTTGGATATCAACAAATCTGAACGGCATATCCGCGGCGGGATGGCCACCAAAGAGAAATATCAGCATCGTCTGGCCATATGCAGCAAAGAGGATGTGTGACACACGCATTCATAATTTTCGGTAACCTTTCATAAGTTGTTAATAATCAAGTCTTGAGAGGTATTTCATGAACCATTTTTTGAGCAGAAAAACCAGCCAGGCAATGTATCTGATTCTTTCTATTATAATGCTGCTTTTCTTATCCGGCTGCAATGTGAAGAAAGAGGATGAAGAAAAGGTCCGTGATCTGGAGTTTACGGTGGTGGGGGAGGCAGATGCTCCGACACAGCTGCAGACCATTCTGACAGAGAAGCGGACTCAACCGTTTAAGATGACGTTTACAGATGAACAAAATCTCTATATTGCAGTGGGATATGGTCCTCAGCAGACCGGAGGGTACAGTATACAGGTGGAGGAGCTTTATCTGACAGACAATGCCATTGTCCTTGACACAGAACTGTTGGGACCGGAAAAGGAGGAGACAGTGGCGCAGGAAACATCCTATCCCTTTATTATTATCCGTACGGAGCTGTTGGAAAATCCGGTGATTTTTAAATAATCCTTTTTTATTCCTTCAACATATGCTATACTAACCAGAAAAGTTTGTCTATAGCGATGAGGGAAGAGATATGATATTTAAAGATATTTGGATGGATGTAAAAGCCGTGCAGGAGAGAGACCCGGCGGCACGCAATGCCCTGGAGGTGCTTTTATTGTACCAGGGGGTTCACGCACTTATCTGGCATCGGTTTGCCCATTGGTTTTACAAGCACCGGCTGTTTTTTATTGCCAGGCTGATCTCGCAGCTGGCTCGTTTCTTTACTCTGATTGAGATACATCCGGGCGCACAGCTTGGGCATGGGATCCTGATTGATCACGGATGCGGCGTGGTGATCGGGGAAACTACGGTGGTTGGAGACAACTGTACGATTTACCAGGGAGTTACGCTGGGAGGCGTAGGTACCCAGAAAGGGAAACGTCATCCTACGCTGGGAAACAATGTGACGGTAGGAGCCGGAGCAAAAATTCTCGGATCCTTTGAAGTGGGAGATAACTGTACGGTTGCCGCCAATGCAGTTCTTCTAAAGCCTTTGGAGGACAATATTACTGCTGTCGGAATTCCGGCTCGTCCTGTTAAGAAAAATGGAATTCCTCTTCCGAAGGAAGAGAAAAAAGTGGTATCCATGGAGCATTACTGCAAAATGGAAGAACGGGTAAAAGAACTGGAGTGGCAGCTTAAGGAACTGAAGCAGAAATTGGAGCAGCAGTAAGCTGCTGTCAGCATTTTGGAGCAGGCAGACCTTTCATGAGATGATATGAGGGTCTGCCTGTTTTGGATTTTACCAAGTGATGATCTTATCAAGCAGTTTTTTCTGTTCTTTGCTGGAGCAGGTAAGATAAATCCGAGTAGTCTCAATACTGCCGTGTCCCATTAAATCTGCCAGAAGGGCGATATCATTGAACCGTGCCAGAAAGTTTTTGGCAAACCGATGACGGAAGGAATGAGGATAAACCGTATCGGGATTGATTCCGTACCGTATGGCATAGTGCTTTAGCTGGCTGTGGATTCCCCTGGAAGAGATAGGCTTTCCGCATCGGTTCAGGAACAAAAAGCCGCTTCTCTGCCCTCTTTTGCAGCACCATTCCAGCGCTTCCTTACAGAGAAAATCAGGAAGATAGATGCGCCGGATTTTCCCGCCTTTGGAATATAAATCTAGGTAGCCCTGGGACAGATGCTCCACTCTTATTTTGGTCAGTTCGCTGACGCGGACCCCGGTAGCGGCCAGGAAATGGACTACAAAATACCAAAAGTCGTTGCCGTCTGCTTTCAGACGGTGCTTTAACAGGATGTAATCTTCGTTGGAGATGGTCTCGTCAAGGAAGGTTTTTTGTTGGATTTTCACAGAGGATAATCGGTAATCCTTCAGAAAAAGAAATTCTTCTTCCTGTGTCTCTGCCAAAAAGCGGATGTAGCTGTTCATGGCGTGAATTCTTTGATTGACAGTGGCCGGTTTGTATCGTGAGATCAGTGCGGACCGGTATTTCTTCAGATTTTTCAGCGTCACCTCAGGATACATGCTCTGGAAGAGACGTACGCTGCCGGAATAACTGCTGATGGTGTTGGATGACAGATTTCTGCTTTTTAAGTAATCCTGGAAATCACGGATTGGGTCTTTTTTCTTCATATGTATATTAGTCCTTTCGATTCTACCAATTGACTACTTGATTTACAATTTTTTTTTGTTCGGCGCTGCTTCTTTGCAGATAAATCCGGGTAGTTTCAATGCTTTCATGTCCCAGAATATCGGAAAGCATACTGATATCTCCATGAGCTTTGAGAAAATTTTTGGCAAACAGATGGCGAAAAGAATGGGGATAGACTACAGATGGATCAAGATCATATAACACAGTGAATTTTTTTAGTTGTCCGCGGATTCCGGCCGGCGTAAGGCGTTTGCCCGATCGGTTTATAAACACGTACCCGGACATGTGAGAAATATTGTTAAGCCAGTTTAAACAATCCTTGCGGACTTTCTTGGGAATATAAATACGCCGGATTTTGTTATCTTTCGAATAGACATCCATATGTCCCCGCTTCACATCCTCCACCTGAAGCTGGACCAGCTCACTGATGCGCATTCCGGTTGTGGACATGATGCGGATTACAAAATAGTACAGAAGATTCCCGTCTCGGACCAAACATTTTTTCAGGTACTCGTAGTCTGCCTGGCTTATGACATTTTCCAGAAACGGCTTTTGTTGTACCCGTATCATAAGGATTCGGGATGTGGAAAGGTGAAGAGATTCCAAAAGACAGTTTAGGGCTCGAATTCTTTGATTGACGGTCCTGGGTTTGTAGTGCTCTACAAGATAGCATTTGTAGAGCATCAGGTTGTCATGGCTGATTTTTCCATACAAGGTAAGGAACTGTTCTGCAGCATACAGATAGGCACGAATTGTATTTTCCGCCATATTGTGGTATTCCAAATATAACCGGAAATCCTGCAAAATGTTTTCCATGTTGGAAGTGTTTTCTGTTTTCATGGTTCATCATCCTCTTTTGTAAAAAATTTATTGTACTATATCGAAATAGTAACAATATTATCCATAATTTATGTATAAAAGATGAAATTGTCAATAAGATTTTTAGGCATAAACCGGATAGGGTTCACATACACTAGCATAAAAGGCCGATAGAAAGACAGGTGGGTGTATCAATATGATGGAGCTGGTTAAGAAAAATATACGCATGAACCGTTTTAAAAGTAACACCTCGACCCAGGTGACCATGGATGATGATTTTATTGTTCCGGACACCATGGATGATATGGCACAGGTGATCTTAAGTTCCGGAGATATGGTGATAGAATCCATAAAAAATCAGGGAGAGCGGGTTCTGATAAAAGGAAAGCTGGCTTTTCAGGTATTGTATCGAAAAGAAGAGGGAGGGCTGCAGACTCTGGCCGGAAGCATACCCCTGGAAGAACCGGTCAATGTGCCGGAACTGGGGGAGAGAGATGATTTAAGCGTGTCCTGGGAAATAGAGGACTTGACAGCCGGAATGATCAATTCCAGAAAGTTAAGTATAAAAGCCATTGTGACATTGAATGTAAGAGCAGAGGCCCTGTGTGACGGGGAGGCAGCGGTGGACGTGGAAATGAACGGGGAAAGCGCGGAGACATTGAAACGGACCATCGATGTGGCGGCCATCGCAGTTCGGAGAAAGGATACGTATCGAATCAAGGAAGATATCTCGCTTTCCAGCAGCAAACCCAGTATAGAACAGATTCTGTGGAGCGAGATGCAGCTTATGGGCGCTTCCACGAAGCCGTTAGACGGCCAGATTCATGTGGAAGGGGAACTTGCAATCTTTTTGATTTACAATGGTGAGGGAGAGAATACGCCGGTTCAGTGGTTAGAAGAATCCATTCCATTTGCCGGAGACGTGGACCTGCCGGAGGCCGTAGAAGGCATGGTTCCATCCATTGCATTGCGCTTAGTACATAAGGAATTGGAATCGAAGCCAGATTATGACGGAGAGATGCGTGATCTGGAGGTGGATGCCGTACTGGAACTGGACATGAAGCTTTATGAAGAACAGCCGTTGGAACTTTTAAGCGATCTGTATGCAACGGACAGGGAGGTAATCCTCCAAAGAGGCCAGGTGTGCTTTGACCGGCTGCTGTCAAAGAATACGGGAAAATGTAAGATTTCCGACCGCATTCAGATGGAGCCCTCTGACCGCATCCTTCAAATCTGTCACAACGATGCTTCCATAAAGATTGACGAGGTGGAGATACGGGATGATGCCTTAGCCATTGACGGGGCGTTGGAAGTATCGTTGTTATACATGACCTCTGACGATACGGAGCCGGTGAAGGCTTCTACTGCCGTGCTGCCATTCCAATATGTGGCGGATGCTTCGGGAATTCAGAAGGACAGCGTCTATCAGCTGAACACCGGGGTGGAACAGATGACAGCCGTTATGGCCGGAGGGGATAATGTGGAAATCAGGGCCGTATTGAATCTGGATATTTTGGTTTTGCAGCCAACATGTGAATCTGTCATTGTAAGCGCCAGAGAAGAACCTTTAAACCTGGAAAAACTCCAGGCTCTTCCCGGAATTGTCGGTTATATCGTTCAGCATGGTGACAGCTTATGGGATGTGGCAAAACGGTTTCACACGACCATGAAACGTGTGATGGAAACCAATGAACTAGCGGATGAGCAGATTCGGCCCGGGGATCGGCTTCTGCTTGTGAAGGAAGTAGCCAAATCATCATAAAATAAGGAAAAAGGTGGATGCACAAAATCCGGTATGTAGGATATAATACATTATAAGGTTTCGTGAATATCGACAGTTGCGGTTCAGCTATATCTGTGCCGGGTCCGCATCCAGCTGGTGCTTTAGATAGATTCAGGGAAACCTGGGCGGTAGAAGCGTATTGCAAGCGCTGCTGCCGTCTACATAATTGGCAGTGGCAGCTTGTCAATACGGCAGGTATACCGGGAAAGAGGAAAGAATGAATTATACTTATCTGGTGAAGTGTGCTGACGGCACTCTTTACTGTGGATGGACAAACCATTTAGAACGGCGGCTGAAAGCCCACAATGCCGGAAAGGGTGCCAAGTACACCAAGGGGCGCAGGCCCGTATCCTTGGTGTATTATGAGATTTTTGATACGAAGAAGGAGGCCATGCGAAGAGAGGCAGAAATAAAAAGGCTGACGCGCCATGAAAAGCTGGAATTGGTAAGAAGAGGAGGACTTTAGTATTACAAAGGACTCCTCTTTTTGGTTTGCTCCTGCACTTCATATTTCCAAGTATTTTCCAATAGCTATTGCATTTTTTGAAAATATGGATATAATATACTGTATACAATGTACTTAAAAGACAAAGGAGATATGGGGATGACAAAGCGCCTAAGCCTGAAGGCATATGGAAAGATTAATTTGGGGTTGGATGTGCTCAGAAAGAGGGCGGATGGTTATCATGAAGTGCGGATGATCATGCAGACCGTAGGAATTTATGACAAGATTGAACTTATCTGTCAGGAAAAGCCGGGGATTACGCTGGAGACAAATCTATACTATCTTCCGGCCAATGAGAATAACCTGGTATATAAAGCGGCGGATCTTCTGATGAAGGAGTTTCATATTGCCGGCGGTGTCCATATAAATTTAAAAAAATTTATTCCTGTATCCGCCGGAATGGCGGGAGGAAGCAGTGACGCCGCAGTGGTCCTGACAGGGATCAACAAGATGATGGGACTGGGACTGAGCAGGCAGCAGCTGATGGAGCGGGGAGTTAAAATAGGGGCGGATGTTCCATATTGCATTATGAGAGGAACCGCTCTGGCAGAAGGGATCGGGGAAGCTTTGACTCCTCTCCCAACCGTACCGGGGTGTCAGGTTCTGATTGCCAAGCCGGGAATCAGTGTATCCACAAAATTTGTTTACGGGAATCTTCATGTGGACAGCTTGAAGAAGGAGCAGCATCCGGATATTGACGGAATGATTGAAGCGGTCAATCGCAAAGATATCCATGGAATTGCCGGAAGACTTGGCAATGTGCTTGAGACGGTGACAATTCCGGCTTATCCTGTGATACAGGAGATCAAGGATGCCATGATGGAGTATGGAGCCATAGGTTCGCTGATGAGTGGAAGCGGCCCTACGGTTTTCGGTTTATTTACTGACAAAAAAGCTGCCCAAAAGGCTTATGAGGAATTACGGTACGGAAAAAAATCTGACATAGCAAAGCAGGTTTATCTTACGGATTTTTATAATGTGGAGGATTAAGGGAGATTATGGAGTACAATTTAAAGGTAAATATGAATGAATATCTGCCTCTGCGGGATGTGGTATTTAATACATTGCGGAAAGCTATTTTAAGGGGGGAACTGGCGCCGGGAGAACGGTTGATGGAGATCCAGCTGGCAGAGCGCCTGGGAGTCAGCCGCACGCCGATCAGGGAGGCCATCCGAAAGCTGGAGCTGGAAGGCCTTGTCCTTATGATTCCCAGGAAGGGAGCAGAGGTGGCTAAAATTTCGGAAAAAAATTTACGGGATGTGCTGGAGGTACGCCGCTCCATCGAGGAGCTTGCCATTGAGCTGGCCTGCCAGAGAATGGGGGAGGAGGATATCCGGAAGCTGGAGGAGGCGCAAAAGGCATTTGCAAAGGCCATTGCTTCCGGGGACGCCATGGAGATTGCGGAAAGTGATGAGTATTATCACAGCGTTATCTATGAAGGGACGGATAATCCCCGTCTGGTGCAGCTTTTAAGCAGCCTGCGGGAGCAGATGTACCGTTACCGTTTAGAGTATATTAAAGATGCGGATCTCCAGATATTACTGGTAGAACATGAGGAGATTTTAAAAGCCATCAGGCAGCGCCATGTGGCGGAGGCCAAGGAAACCATGAGGGCTCATATTGACAATCAGGCTATCACCGTATCTAAAAACATAAAAGAAAAAGAATAACCAAAATATAACAAATTATAAAATATTTATAACCTCTATTGACAGGGTGACAAGGTGTCACTATAATAAGTGACAGGTTGTCACCTTTTTATCTCATAGGAAGGTGCTTCTATGAGATAAGAAACGCTCCGCGGGGATTGCACTGCGGCAGAGAGGATGATGTCGTTTACGCGACCCGCCGCAGGCGGAGAATCCTGCACAGCAGGATTCTTGTGTGATAAAGGGGGAGAGGAACATGGCAAGTGAACGTTTTTTACGGCTGCCTGAGGAGAAGCAGAAGGCCATCTACAATGCGGCTATAGAAGAGTTTATCAGGATGCCTTTTGAGAAAGTTTCCATCAATAAGATTATCCAGAAAGCCGGGATATCCAGAGGTAGTTTTTATACATACTTTGAAGATAAACGGGAGCTTTTGTCGTT
>CAYWRB010000044.1:7319-12485 GCA_964460025.1 uncultured Hungatella sp. | reverse complement strand
ATTATACTAGAGATATCTTGTCCTGTCAACATGTTTTTTCATTTTTTTACTATTTTTTAAGGGCTGAGAAGCCCTTTGCATCTGTTGAGTTTCTATTGAGATTTGTTTAAAGGTACCTGTGCCAGAGACAGTGCTTCTTCCGGCTATCTTTCCAACACAAAAAAGACGCCGCATTTCGATACTGAAAATGAGCGTCATTCTTTGATTTATATCATTATAATCTTCTGATTTTTTACCCTTCCATCTGCCGCCCCAGAAAGCCTGCCGCTGTCATCACCAGCTTGGTTTCCGTATCTCCCATCTTGGCCCTGGGTTCCCGGCTTAAGAGACCTACACTTCCAATGGCATCTCCCTCACAGATAATTGGAGCCACTACCTCTGCTGTGATTCCCTCTATTTCCTCGGAAGTAAGAGAGATGAATGCTTTTTCATCCTTCACTGCCTGAATCACCTCTCTCTCTCCGATAGCATGCTCTAACTGCTTGCTGATGGTCTTTTGAAGGAGATCCTTCTTAGGCCCTCCTGCTACAGCAATCACCTGGTCCCTGTCCGTAATGCAGACAATCAAACCTGTTGACTGGGCCATGGCCTCCGCATATTGAGTTGCAAAGGCAGTCAGTTCCACCATGGGAGAATATTTCTTAAGAATGATTTCTCCTTCACGATCTGTAAATATTTCCAGCGGCGTTCCTTCACGGAGCCGAAGCGTTCTGCGTATTTCTTTTGGTATTACTACTCTTCCAAGGTCGTCAATTCTTCTCACAATTCCCGTAGCTTTCATATCACAATTCCTCCATTTTGCATTGTCTGTATCAATTTTGATGCTTTTCTAGATGTAGTATTTGTAAAATGGAGGAATTTATACCGTATAATTTTTTCAATTGAATGTTGAAAATTGACTACCCAAAAATCAAAGCAAAGGGCACATCGATTACCCAAACGCACAGCATGGGAATCAAGGCTGAGGTCACAAGCAAATGCTTATATGCATGCTGATGGTCGGTCTTACAGATGCTGAACACTGCCACCAGCGCACCGCAGTGAGGCAGGGAATCAAAGGTACATGCCATCTGCGACACGATACGGTGTATGAAATCAAGGTTTGCCCCGCTGTTTAAGTACACATCGCCCAGCGTCGTCATAACCAGAGACGCGCTGCCGGTTGCGGAAGCCAGCATGCCGGCCAGAATCATGGTGGACACTGCTGCCAGCAGATATACGTTCATATTGGAATTTACGATAAATCTGATAACCGCATCATAAAAGGGCGTGGCAGTGACAACGCCGCCAAAGCCGACTATCACCGCGGTTCCCATCACCGCCTCGATGGAATCGTGGGCCCCTTCACTGAAGGCCGTTTTCCAGCCCTTCAAATCCAGATATTTAAACATCAGGATAAATGCCGCCAGGTCTGCCAGCAGTACCGCCTTTTCCGCACCGAACCCCAGCCCTACATACAGCACAAATACTAAGGCAATGGGAATCAGTGCCATAAGCATGGGCGGCCTGGCGCCGGTTATGGCCGCCGCTGCCGCCGCATCATCTTCATCCGCCTCAAAGCCAATCCCCTGGGCCGCATATTTTTTCGCCGTAAACACCAGATAAAGATAGCTGAGAACAAACATAGCCACGGCCGTAGGAACGCCGCACTGCCAGCCTGCCAGTGTGGAGGTTCCCAGTGCATTGGAAGGAACTACATTTAAAAGCTGAGGACAGCCCGGCGCAGTGTTGGCCGCACACCAGCAGACACCTGTAAATGCTGCCGGAAGCAGATGGCGGCTGATGTTTGCTTTCTTCAGCAGCGCAATCGCTACAGGATAGATGGCAAAAATCAGCACAAATCCGCTGATACCGGAAAAGCTCATAATGGCGCCGGTGACCATGATTGTGAGAAACGGGCGGGATTCTCCGAAAACTTTTGATAAGCTGTCCGCAATCACACCGCCGGCTCCCGTATCCTGATAGATACGGCCAAGCACTGCCCCGGCTGCCAATAAAATCAGATAATTGGCTACAAAATTTCCTGTGGTCACCGCATATTTTTCCAATAAGGTTTCTACAATGGGGAGTCCGCTTAAAATACACACAATAATAGAAACCAGGACGGAAAAAGCCAATGGTTTTACGCCTTTAAATGCCAGTACAATCATCAGTACCAGCGCAAAAATACATCCAAATCCGGATAAATAGACCATTTCAGCCATGCCTCCTTAAATTGATGTGCCGATAACCGCTCCGCGGTAAATCGCTTCCACCGCATTGCCTGCCTTTGCCGCATCGCCAATCACTATCACTTCTGCTCCCATATCCTTAATTTCTTCTGCTAAGGCCTGATTGGATTTGGTGCCAAATGCCAGAATGATACTGTCAAATCCTTTCATACTGACCAGTTCCCCGGCTTTTTCATAATCCACACCGTCCGGATACACGGTCTTTACCGTAGCAGAGGTAATCATCTGCACATGGTTTGCCTCCAGCCTTTCCAGAAGCAGCTTCTGGGTGGCCGGGTGGTCGTCCATGGCAATGCCGTCTCGCATCTCAATAATGGTAACCTCATATCCATGTTCTGCCATAAAGTCCGCTGTCTCCGCCCCCTGCAGGCCGCCGCCCAGGATAAGGGCTTTATTGCCCGGCGCAATTCTTCCAAGAAGAATCTCACGATTTGCAATACAGCCGGATTCTTTCAGTCCGGGAATCCCCGGTACCAGAGGAACTCCTCCGGTGGCGACAATGACCACATCCGGATTCATCCGTTCTATCAGAGCTCTATCTGCTTTTGTGTTAAAATGCATGTTAACCCCGTGCTTTTTACACATATTGGCGTAATAAACACACGCCCTGGCAAGCATCTGCTTATGGGGAGGAATTGCCGCAATCTTAAACTGGCCGCCAGGATACGCGTTCTGCTCAAACAGTTCTACCTGATGTCCCCTGGCTGCCGCAATCCATGCCGCTTCCATCCCTGCAATTCCCGCGCCGACTACCGCCACCTTCTTTTTCACTTCCGCCGGTTCCATCTTCAGCACGGTCTCCCGCATGGAAAACGGATTCACCATACAGCCTCTGAATTGTCCTCCGTGGCCATAGCTGCCATAGCATCTCTGAAGGCACCCTACGCAGGGACAGATTTCCTCCTCTCTGCCGGCTGCCGCCTTATTGACAAAATCAGGGTCTGCGAACAGAGACCGTCCCAGGGTAATGAAATCCACCTGTCCTTTCCGCAGAAGGCTCTCCGCATATTCCGGCTCATTAATCCGCCCTGCCACCGCCACAGGGATATTAACTACCTTGCGAATCTCCTCTGCCGGGTCCGCATTGTATCCGGTCTTCACGGCGGCCGGTGCAATACCGTAGCCTACACCGTTCATTCCTCCGGATACGTCAATCAAATCCGCTCCCGCCTCTTCAAGGAGCATGGCAAGGGCAGCCGAATCCCGGCCCAGGTTGCCGTCGGATACCATATCGTCACCGTTTAACCGGACGCTGACCGGGTAATCTTTTCCACAGGCTTTCTTGATGCCCTGGATAATCATCACCGGCGCCTTGGCTCTTCCGGTAAGGCCGCCGCCGAATTCGTCGGTTCTCCGGTTGGCACTTGGAGACACAAAATCATTCAGTAAATACCCGTGGGAGCAATGAACCTCCACCATATCAAATCCTGCCTTTTTTGCTCTCACGGCGCCGGCGATAAATGCGTCAATCAAATCGTATACATCCTCAGTGGTCATCTCATAGGGAGTCACCCTGTCGGTCTGTTTCATAATGGCGGTTGGAGCCATGACCCGAACCATGGAACGTCTCCCCCCATGCTGAAGCTGCAGACAAATTTTTGCTCCGTGTTCATGTACCGCATCCGCCAGCTTTTTTAACCCGGGAATCTTTTCGTCATCGGTGACGGAAATCTGATGGTCCGATGACCTTCCATCCTCGGTGACAAAACAATATTCCGTGATAATCATCCCGACTCCGCCGTCTGCACGGGCCGTCAGATATGCAATCAGAGCGTCGGAAATCGTTCCGTCCGGATTTCCCAATGCTGCAGACATGGGAGCCATGATGGCACGGTTTTTAAGTTCCAGTGAGCCAATCTTTCCTGAAGAAAGAAGATGTGTGTATTTCATACTGCTGTCCTCCTCATATAATCATCTGCTTTATTAATGAAGCAAATTTTATGCCATTTCTTCATTAACCCTTCGGACAGCCTGAATCGTCTTCACAATTCTCGTATCACGGTCACGCCGGGCTTTTACTTCATCCTTGTATTGATAAAACCCTTCTCCTGACTTTACTCCCAGTTTTCCCGCAGCCACCATATCCTTTACCATCTGCGGACATTCCGTATCAGAGCAGAGTACGGGGGGAAGCAAAGTGGCCAGCCTTTCATAAACATCCACCCCCGCAAAGTCGCTGAGACCAAAGGGCCCTTCAAAGGTATAGCGCGGGCCAAAGGTAGAAACCACCGCCTTATCGATATCCTCCGGCGATGCCCATCCGTTTTCCGCAATGTAAGACGCTTCCCGAAAAACCGCCAGCGTAATACGGTTCAAAATAAATCCCGGAATTGCCTTGTTAAGCACTGCCACGGTTTTTCCGTCTCCTTCAAGAAGTTTTTTTACCGCCAGGGTCACCTGGTCTGAAGTCTCCGGTCCCCGCACCACCTCAACCAAAGGCATAACGTGGGCAGGATTAAAGAAATGAGTAATAATCAGACGTTCCGGATGGGAAATCTCCAGGAATTCAAAGATATTCATGGTTGAAGTATCACTGGAAAGGATGGTATCGCTGCCGCAGTATTCATCCAACTGAGAAAATATCATTTTCTTTACATCCTCTCTCTCCGCCAGATTCTCGATGACAATATCCGCCTCTGCCACAGCTTCCTTAAGGTCACTGGTTCCATAAATGCTTTCCATTGTATGGTCCACTGCCTCAGACGGAATCTGTCCCAGCTGAACCAGGGTTCCCAAATTATTTTTAATCTGCACCAGTGCTTTCTCCAGATTTGCAGGAGTCCGGTTATACAGGCTTACCAAATGTCCGTTCATGGCAAAAAACTGTGCAATACACTGTCCCATGGTCCCTGCTCCCAATACGGCTATCTTCCATTCTTTTACATGCTCTGTTCTCATTTTTTCTCCTTTTCTATAAGGTAACGGCACGCGCCCC
>CAYWRB010000044.1:0-7219 GCA_964460025.1 uncultured Hungatella sp. | reverse complement strand
CGCGCCTCAAGGAGCACCTACCATACCTTTGCTTGTCAGATACAGCTAAGTGATAGGAAAAGGGCAGGTTTCCCTGCCCCCTTGTCCTTTTTGTTCCCGTTAAATTTTGTTCCAGTTAAATTTACAGATAGGAACCATGGTCTGTCTTCAGAACAACGCCCTGGCACGCAGAGGATAAATCGCTTGCCAAAAACAGTGCCGCGTTGGCCTGTTCTTCCGGAGTAGCACGGACATCGTCGCGGCGCACGGAAGCCTGGTCGCGGATTGCATTCATCATACCGTCCCGAAGGGTATGAGGAACCGCATCATGGTTCAAAGATGTGGGAGAATAGGTAAATCCCGGACACAACGCATTTACTCTTACATTGGCACCGATTCTGGTCAGATACAGAGCCAGAGCCTCCGTAAAAGTATTTAAACCGCCTTTTGAGGAGGAATAAACTACTCCGCACAGGGGACGGACTCCGTTGATAGAAGATACGTTTACGATGGAACCGCTGTTCTGGTCAATCATGTATTTCAAAGCCTCTTTGCAATAAACCATAGGCCCCTTCATATTCGTCAAAAGAATATCGTCAATACGGTCCAAATCGACGGCTTCCAAGGTCTGCATTTCACCGATTGCCGCATTATTTACCAGAAAATCCACCTTGCCCCATGTGTCAACCACTGCCTTAAAGATTTTTGCCGCATCCTCCGCGCTCTGAAGGTCACCGGTCATGGCTATGGCCTTTCCCGAAGCGCCTTCCGCCCCATTAACTTCCGCACAGGCAGCATCCAGCTTCTCTTTATTTCTTGCCGTCATAATAATATTGCCGCCCTCCTGGACAAACTTCTTGGCAATACCAAGACCGATTCCCTGGCTTGCTCCTACGATAATACCGTTTTTACCTGTCAATAATCCCATGATTAAAACCCTCCTTTAATTTATTTACTGAATATTAAAAGCAAGAATAATGCCAAATCTATATATAAGGTAATTACCACAAACATCAAACAACATTTACTCCAAGATTATTGCCTTGTGATACCAGTTAACTTCTAACCATCGGAATAACGTAGCCCGGAGAGGGGATTTCCTAAACAACAAAATTTTATCTAAATAACATTAACAGCTAAATCATTACCATTCTATCATTTGTCACACCCATGACACAAGCCATGGCACAATACCCATGACACATAATTTTGGCACAGACAAAAAATACGGTTATAATTGAAAAAGCCCCCTGTTTGTATTACACTATATCTATACAAAAAGCGAAAGAGGTCTACACTATGGCTCTTGATTTACAAATGCGTCAAAGCCAGGCCCTGTCACAGCGAATGCTGCAGTCCGTCAAAATCCTGCAGATGACCGCCCAGGAGTTAGAACAATATATCAATGACCTGGCTTTAGAAAATCCCGTTCTGGATACAAAAGAAAAACCGAAAGAATCTATCGAGCAGCGTCAATGGCTTGACTCTCTCCATGAAGAAAGCCACTATCTCTATCAGCGGCAGAACAATGACGACGACTATGACCCCAAGGACACATGGAATTTTGATACCGGCCACGGCGAAACCCTCCATGAATACCTGTGGTCTCAGCTTATCAGCAGCGATTTTACTCCAAAAGAAACATCCATTCTCGATTTTATGCTGGAATGCCTGGACAATCGCGGTTACTTCACAGACTCCGTAGAGCATATTGCCGCCTATTTCCATGAGGACATGGAACATATTGAGGAATTGCTTCACAGACTTCAAAGCCTGGAGCCGGCCGGAATCTGTGCCAGGGATTTAAAGGAATGTCTGAAGCTGCAGCTGAAGGCCAGAAACCTTCTGAACCCTGATTTGGATGCTTTGATTGAGGAATGCCTTGACCTGATTGCCAAAAACAAAGTCCCTGCCATCACGAAGAAACTTCAGCTGCCTGCAGCAAAGGTGTCCGAATACTGCCAGCTGATTCGTTCTTTAAACCCTAAGCCGGGCAGCGCATTTTTCAATCATGAAGAGATGAAATATATAATCCCTGATGTGATGATTGTCAAATTCAACGACCATTTTGATATTCTCCTGAATGAATCCATGTATCCGGAAATCACGGTGAATCATTACTATCGGAAAATGAACGAACAGTCCGATGATATGGAGGTAAAAGAATATCTGGGCAATAAGATACGCCAGGTAGAATGGGTTCAGCAGTGCATTGTGCAGCGCGGCCGGACTTTGATGGCCGTATCGAAAGAAATTCTGAAAAATCAGGAGGATTTCTTCGTCTATGGCCCTAATCATCTCCATCCGCTGAAGCTGGCTGACGTGGCGGAGATTGTCGGTATCCATGAATCTACGGTCAGCCGTGCCATAGACAAAAAATATCTCCAATGTTCCTGGGGCGTATATCCCATGAACTTCTTTTTCCAGAGAAACGCCACCGGCCATGGCAGAGAATTCTCCGTAGGGGAATCTAAGGACCATACCGGTTCAGATATCAAGCGCATGCTTCATAAGATTATTGATGAAGAAAATAAGAAAAAGCCATACAGCGACCGTATCTTAAGCGAAATGCTGACTGAACGCGGTATGGCTATCTCCCGCCGGACCGTGGCCAAGTATCGGGAGGAAGAAAGAATCCCTGACGCCAGCGGAAGAAAAAGTTATCAGTGACAATTAATGATAAGCTCTTAACCCATTACTTTATGCCTCATATTCAAACATGCCGTTCCCCAGAATCAGGCGGTCCTCAGCATCTTTTAACTGGAAGATTACTTTGCCTTCTTCCAGCTTCCATGCCTGCAGTTTCATATCCTGTCCCGGATAGCACACGGCACGCATCTGTGCATACACGTGTTTTACCCTTTCCGGCCGGAATGGAATCACCGCCTGAATCAGCATGCGGGTCGTAAAGCCGTAAGTACACAGTCCCTGCATAAACGGCATCTTATATCCAAAGTCTTCTGCCATCTTCGGGTCAATATGTACACGGTTGGTATCTCCGGTAAGCCGATACAAAACTGCCAGGTTATCCGCCATGTATTCGGTCACCTCAATATCCGCCGGCCTATCCGGAAATGGCTGTTTGGGAGATACAAAGGCCGGCCCTCCGAACCCTCCAAAGGCAGAGTGGTAGTGATAGCTGTGGAGGGTCGCCAGGGGATTGCCTGCACGGTCATAGATATCCATCTGGCAGTCGGCCACCACGCCTTTTCCTTCGCCCCGGTCCAACACGTCATTGACACGGTCTTCTGTCAGGAACGTGCCTTCCACGGGAAGGGGCCTGTGAATGGTCAGGTCCATAGCCATGTGCAGGCGGTTCTGAAGATACCCTAACTTTTCCGTGATAAAATCGCCTACAATTTCATTGGGTGCGTAGGGAACATGGCGAAGGGGTTCCATATTGACATTGTTGAGATATGGAAGAAGGGCAAAGGTGGGAAGAATCTTAAGCCCGCCTTCATTCTGCTCAAAAATATAGGGAAGGTCATTTTTTCCGGCTCCTACGCCCAAGGCATACAAAACCACATTTCTCCAATCATATTCCATTTTTCTGGAGCCGCAGCCTTTACCGATTAAATCCTGAAACATATCTTTATTGATGTCTGCTGTCATAGTCAGATTTCTCCTCTCTCTTTTAACACTTCATTTACTGCCGGAATGCCTACGGTTACGGAATGCACGCCCAGGCAGGCCACCAGTTCAAACACTTCCATAATCTGCTCCGGCGTAACCCCCAGGTCTAAAGCCTTTTTCATATGAAGTTCCATACTGAATGTGTTCAAAGCTGTGGGGGATGCATTTACCGCAATATAAATCAGCTCCCGGGTCTGGGGGTCCAGAGCGCCGTTTTCCGATGCTGCCGCATAATTCATATATCCTTCGAACATATCCGTATCCAGTTTTAAGATACTGTCCATATCATAATTCCAGAAACCGTTTATCTCAATCCACCGCTCCTTCAGCTTCCTCTGATGGTCTGTCAGTTCCTGAGCAGAGATATCGGTGCCCCTCTGTTTCAGTATCTCCCTCAGGACAGGGACGCCTGCGGTAAAGGTGGCTGTGCCTATGGTGCTGGTAATGGCAAAAACCTCCATCAGTTCTTCTTTCGTACAACCCAAGTCATTCATCCCGTGTTTTAAATGGGAAATCATTCCCGGTGTATAATAATGGGTGATAGCGTTGTCGATGGCAACATAAATCAATTCCTTTACCTTTGGGGAAATGTTGGACTTTTTGTGGGCAATGGAGGACATGGTTGAGTATGCGCTCATGATATCAGGGTTCAGAGCCAGAATCGTCGCCCAGGTATCATTCCATTTCCATTTGCCACGGTCATCATAAAACTGCTGCTGGATGCGCAGCTGCTTTTCATTATATTCATATTTCATTTTTTCGCCGTTCCTTTCCAGGCTCCGCCCTACTTCTTAATTTTTAAATCCAGACATTTGCCTACAATATTTTGAAATGCAGCCGCCAGAGTCAGCTGGTCCGTATTGAGAACCACCGCGGAACAGCCTTCCTCAATTACTTTTGCCACATCGTCTGCCGTCTGGCCGTTTGGGCCTGCGGAGGGGCAGGCCATAAATCCGATGTGCCTTGCGCGGCAGCGCTCCATCACTTTCAGATAACCTTCATTTACCGCCGAGGTAAAGGTGCCGTCCGGGTTCAGGGAACCCAAGGCCTGACCGTAATCAGCCTTTCCAAACATCACCATGTCTCTTCCCGGCTTCAGTTCATCCAGGATTGCGTCCAGATTCTCAATGGCTTCCGGGTCCTCTATCATGGGGACAAAACACAAATCCTGTACATGTTCCAGATATTTCATCCAGTTTTTCGCCTCAAACCCGTCTGCATGGTTGGAACGGCAGCAGCTGGCATTGCCGTAGGGCGGATAGCGCAGCGCCTCCTGTGCCAGACGGCACTCTTCTCCGGTACGGATGTGAGGAACCAGGATTCCTCTCGCCCCCATTTCCATATAGTTGCGCATCAGATAGGGAATCAGTTCCGGCACACGCACAAAGGGCACCACATGATTCAGTTCCGCCGCCAGAATCAGCTTCTCCGTAGTCTCCCGCTCCATGGCAGTGTGTTCGTTGTCAATGACAACAAAATCAAATCCTACGGTGCCTGCAATATCCAATACCGCCGTATCCCGCAGATAGTTAAAAAAGCCTACGGGCGCTTTGCCGGAATTTACTTTTAGAATAAAAGGGTTCTTTTCAAATAAATTGCGCATATTCTCACTCTCCTGTCTTTACCAGATTCTGATAGAAGCCAATCTTATGGTCAATGGTTGCCTGAAGTTCCACCCCGCTTACTTTTGCAATGATTACCGTGAAATGAGACGGCTTCGTGGGGTCGCCGGAAGCAACCTTTGTCCCCGGCATCAGATGTCCGCATACCGTATAGTCGGCATTGCTGGCTACGCAGTGGGCATGGATATAGGGGGTTCCAGGGCCGTACTCACAGCCTACCATAGGCCATTTCTCTGCCGGGCCGTCCCAGAGTCCGGGAACCGTGGGGAACATGCGGTCTACGACCCCGTCCGGCGTATCGCCTTCTGCCAGATTGCACACGGTAGAACCGATGGTACCGTGGATGCTCAGTTCACATTTGCCTGGCATGGTTCCGATGGAAACATTGGTCGGACAGAGTTTTGCATTAATTGGAAAATGCTGATAAGTAAAGTCTACGGCGCTGCCGCTGCCGTCTAAAATCACTCCGGTTTTGATATCTTTCTTTTTACAGATATCGTACAGTGCATAAAGAATATCCTCTCCCGGCTGAAAACGTGCAAATACAATCTCTTCTACTTTTCCGGATTCAATCAGTCTGTCCATTTTTTCTCCTTTACTTTTCCTTTATTTTGCATATCTGGCTTTTACGGTTTCTTCCACATTTTTTAAAACGGGGTCAAATAGTTCGTGAATCACCGATTCATCGGCCACCTCTTTCAACACCTCAATGGTGTTGTAACCCAGGGGAACCGCCTCATACTCGGTCTGCCGCTCCACGCCGCTCATGAGAATCGGATTTCCAGGCACCTTGAAGGTGACACCGTTGGGATAAACGGCATTTACCATGGTCTGGCGGAACTCCACCTGGGGATGATTGGCAACTGCCTCAAAATTATTTACTCTGCCGTAGACCAGTTTCGCTGCCTGCATCTTATCTGCCAGCTCATCCGAATCGTACTGTGCAAACAGTTCCGATACCATGGCGTCAACCTCCTGCCTCCTGTCTGCACGCTGGGTCATGGTAGCCAGAGATTCATCGGCAGCCCACTCCGGCTTATCCAGCACTTTGCAGAAGGTTTGCCACAGGCTGTCCGTACTTATGGAAATCATCAGCGGTACCCCGTCTTTACATTGATAAGCTCCAATGGGGGCGGAGGAAGCGTAGCCGTTTCCTGTCTGCTGCGGTATCTTCCCGTTTCGCAGATAGGTACTCATGGCATTTTCAAGACAGAAAATCACGGAATCCATCATGGATACGTCAACTCTCCTGCCATGTCCGGTTCTTTTGGCCTCTAAAAGCGCCATCAGCGTTCCGATACATCCGCACAGGCCTCCGCAGTAATCGGCGATGGGAGCGCCGCATTTTACCGGCTCCGTCCCCGGAAAACCGGTGATGCTCATGATTCCTGATTCTGCCTGCACCGTCTGGTCGAATGCGGTATGGCTGGCATAGGGCCCCTCCTGACCGTAACCGGAAATAGAGGCCATGACAATCCTGGGATTTACCTTTTCCAGCACTTCATAGGAAAGTCCAAATTTCTCCATGGTACCGGGTTTGTAGTTTTCTACCACGGCATCGGCTGTCTTTACCAGTTCCAGAAACAGCTTTCTGTGGTTTTCATCTTTCATATTCATCACAATGCTTTTCTTGCCCCGGTTCCTAGTCGCAAAATGGCTGCTGGCCTCATTTTCAACAATCGTACCGTAACGGGTCGCATCCCCCAACGGCGGATTCTCGATTTTTATTACCTCCGCGCCAAAATCGCTTAAAAGCAGGGTACACATAGGGCCTGACATAAATTGTGTAAAATCCAAAATCCGTATTCCCTCCAACGGTTTGCTCATATGTTCCATCTCCTTATGTTTCATATTTGATTTTTTATGATTTTATTATAAGCAAACTCAGTGCCAACTTTTTTACGGGATTTTTCCGCATCCGGCAGGGAATCTAGTACTGCCTTGCGGAAATAACGGTGAAGTCAGTGCCCGATGTCTGCGTCATC
>CAYWRB010000043.1:0-12685 GCA_964460025.1 uncultured Hungatella sp. | reverse complement strand
GTTATAATTGCTGACCATATAATTCCATGTCCGGTCATTAATTACCTGGCAGTCTATAGTGACATAGGGATACTTAGTCATGGAGCTTTCCAGATAAAGCTTGGCAGCCATCTGATTTTTCCCGGAGCCCCTCTCCCCCAGGATGATGACCGGCAGCATGTTCTGGTTGATCATCCGCACTTTCTCTTCCATAAGCCTGGCGCTGGAAGTGAGGGAGTAGAAGCTGCTGGAATACATGACGGAAATCTCCGTGTAAGAAAAAAAACGGATGCCGTGCTTGCCTGCATTTGTAGGAAAGGGATTTTGCTCCAGACAAAAAATGTAGCATGGCTCATCCAAAAAGGAAGTTTCCTCCGCCAGCACGGAATAAAGAGACTGGTCAATCATGTGGAAAGCCTTGGCCGGTATGGGCTGAGAGGCTTCCATTTGCTTCTTTAAATAATTTATGACTGAGGAAATATTTTCCTTATTATAAGTAGAAAACAACACGGTGCCGTCGGTTTTCATGATAATGGTCTCCATGCCCTGAATCTGCAGTGCACTGGTAAACAGCCGGCTTCTGGCCTTGGTTTCCTCAATGATGTTGCACATATTGATGGAATATTCGATGGCACTCTCAATCCCTTCGGGGCCGGACATAATCAGAATAGGCTCCAGTCCCATTTCCCTGGTCATCATCTCCGTGATTACATCGCACAGAATAAGACGGTATCCCTTTTCCTTTAAGTCCTTCAGGGCAGAGTCCAGCTCATCAGGATGGTGGATGGTGACAATGTTCATCTTGTAAATCATCATCTCGCTTAAGACATGGGCCGGCCTGGTTATGTTGGGAAATCCTACTACGGCGTAGGGCTCCGTGACATTTTCCAGAAGAAGGATGGCCCGCAGCAGGTCGTTGATGGAGACAGGAATTTCGATGACAGGAATGGAGGCAATATTTCGGATCATCTCTGCGGTTCCGCCTCGGGAGAGAATCAGGTCAAACCCTTCATTCATATGCTGCCTGGCCAGCTGTACGCCGTCTTCCAGGTTGCCGGTGTAAGCCGTCAGCTCCACCTCCTCATATTTTTCCGCCGCAAGAATCATGGCTGTCTTTAAATTCTGGTAAGGCGCGATGCCTAAAATCCGGTAGATTCGTCTCATGTCACAAAAAATCCTTTCTAAAAGTGTTTCAATTTGAAAATATTATACCATAACAAGAGAAAAAATACAATAATGTTTCAAAAAAGAACAAAAATAGCATTGTATTTAATTGAAACAAGTTTAAAAAAGAGGTATCCTATGATTGTCAAGAAAAAGAAAGACCTGTTTCAAAATAGAACAATAGTTAGGGGGTGAACAGATGGTTGAATTGATGATTATTGCCGATGACTTTACAGGTGCCCTGGATACAGGGGTTCATTTTGCGGAGAAGGGAATCCCCACCAGAGTGATGGTCAGCCCGGATGATGAGGAAAATCGGGCGGATGTCTTAAGCCCTGGCCAGGCAGTGGTACTGGTCATCGATGCGGAGACCAGACATGTATCGAAGGAACAGGCTTATGAAAAGGTGTATGGAATTGTGGCGGAGGGGAAGAAAGCGGGAATCCCTTATATTTATAAGAAGACAGATTCCGCCCTTCGGGGGAACATCGGAAGCGAGCTGGAGGCAGCCTGTAGGGCTTCCGGGGAAAGGTTTCTTTCCTTTATCCCTGCATTTCCCCAGATGGGGCGTATCACAAAAAACGGGAAACAGTACATTGACGGTGTTTTAGTCAGTGAAAGCGTTTTTGGGACGGACCCCTTTGAACCGGTTACAAAGGATTCGGTGAAGGATATCATACGCCTGCAGAGCCAGATTCCTGTGAAAGAAACGAGAGATTCCAGGGAGGAATCCTGGGAGGGAGAGGGAATTGTTGTATTTGATGCGGAGACGGATGAAGATATGATGAGAATCGGTAAAAGTCTGGCCGCATCGGGAAACGGACATCTTCTTGCCGGTTGCGCAGGGTTTGCCCTGGTTTTGCCGGAGCTTTTGGGCCTTAAGTGTCAGGCGCCAGGAGAGACGGCTCTGGAGGATAAGCTGTTTGTCATGTGCGGAAGCGTCAATCCCATTACCAGAAGACAGTTGGACCGGGGAGAAGCCGCAGGATATCCCAGAGTCAATCTGATGCCGGAGGAGAAACTGAGTCCGAAATTCTGGGCTTCCAAAGAGGGGAATGGGCAGCTGGTAGAACTTGTAAAAAAATGCAGGGAAAACGTCTGTGTCATACTGGACAGCAATGACCGGGAAGGCATGCCGGATACTCTGGCCTATGCCAGGGAAAGAGGGATGGATACGGAGGATGTACGCCGGGGAATATCTGAGACTTTTGGGGTTATCCTAAAACAGATGCTGGATGAAGGGCTTCAGGCCGTGATTCTGGTGACCGGAGGAGATACCCTGCTGGGATTCATGAAGGAAATCGGGCAGTGGGAACTGCATCCGCTTCGGGAAATCCGGCCGGGCTGTGTGCTTACCAGTCTCTCTTACGGAGGCAGGGAATATCATATCATTACCAAATCCGGCGGTTTTGGCGATGAGACATTGCTTTTGGAATTGACAGAGGAACTGAAAAAATCATAAATCCTTTGGAGGTTCATTGTAATATGAATTCCCGGAAAACCGGGAGTTATCAATATAAAAAAGGAAGGTGAAAACATGGGATATCGGATTAAGCTTCCGTCTTGTGTCTACTCAGGAATCGGAAGCATCGAGGATGTGAAAACCATTGTAAAGCAGGAATCGGCAAAGAAAGTGCTGGTATTTACGGACAAGGGAGTGGCAGGTGCAGGACTTCTTGGGAAGCTTCTGGCAGTCTTGGATGAGGCAGGCGTAAGTTACCGGATTTTTGACGATTTAAGGCCGGAGCCGGCTTACACCGATGTGGAAAAAGTGGTGGAGCAGATGAACCAGGAAAAGGGAGACCTGATTGTGGCCATAGGCGGCGGCAGCGTTATGGATGCGGCAAAGCTGTGTGCGTTGTTAAAGGGATCTTCTTATACTGTAAAGGATCTTCTGGATAATCCTCTTTTAGCTTCCAAGCAGATGAAGACGGTTATGATTCCCACAACCTGCGGGACCGGTTCGGAAGCAACCTGTAATGCCATTGTGGCGATTCCGGAGGAGGGTTCCAAAAAGGGAATCGTGAATGAGGAGATGATTCCGGATTATGTGATTCTGGATGCGCAGATGATTGCAGGGCTTCCTGCTTCCATTGTGGCAGCTACGGGGGTGGATGCCCTGGCTCATGTGGTGGAATGCTTTACCTCTAAAAAGGCAACTCCTTTAAGCGATACGTATGCATTGGCAGGTGCCAGGCTGATTTTTCATAATATTGAGAAGGCGTATGAGGATCCTTCTGATATGGAAGCAAAAAGCAACATGCTGTTGGGGGCTTTTTACGGCGGCGTTGCCATTACGGGAAGCGGAACCACGGCAGTTCATGCTTTAAGTTATCCGTTGGGAGGGAAATTCCATATTGCCCATGGGGTGTCTAACGCAATTTTATTTGCCCATGTGATGGCATTTAATAAGGATGCGTGTGAAGAGAGGCTGGCGGTTCTCTGCGACGGGGTGTATCCGGAGCTTTCTGGGATGACTTGGGAAGAAAAAGCAGATCACATGATTGAACGGATTGCGGCGGTTGTGAAGAATACGAAGATTCCTACGGATTTGAATGCTTTTGGGGTGAAGATGGAGGATCTGGATTTTTTGGTGGATGCGGGAAGTAAGCAGCAGAGGCTTTTGGTTAATAACAGGAAAGAGTTGAGTTTGGATGATATACGGGCTATTTATTTGAAGGTTTTAAAGTAGGGAAATGTGTCGTTACCCAAAGAAGGAGGATAAAAATATGAGTGAGATTAAGGGAATTATCACAGCTATGCAGACAGCCATGCATGAGGATGGCAGCATCAACGAGGAGGAGCTTCGCAGACAGATTGACCGGCAGATTGAGGCGGGAGTGGACGCGGTGTTCTGTCTGGGAACGAATGGTGAATTTTATATTATGTCCATGGAGGAGAAAATCCGTGTCATAGAGATATTTGTGGATCAGGCTAAGGGGCGGGTTCCGGTATATGCGGGAACGGGCTGTATCAGCACGGAGGAGACTATCACACTGTCTAAAAAGGCGGAGGAAATGGGTGTGGATGCAATTTCTGTTATTACACCTTACTTTGCGGCCATCAGCCAGGAAGAGCTGTATCAGCATTATGGGGCAGTGGCAGAGGCAGTGAAGATTCCGGTGGTTATGTATAACATACCGGCAAGGACTGGGGCTTCTCTGGCGCCGGCTACCGTAGGCCGCCTGGCAAAGGATTTTTCCAATATTGCAGGGGTGAAGGATTCCAGCGGTAACTTTAATAATATTCTTCAGTACATTCAGGCCACGGAAGGAACGGATTTTGCGGTTCTCTCCGGCAATGACGCTTTGATTCTGTGGACGCTTCTGGCAGGAGGAAAAGGCGGCATTACGGCTATCGCCAACATTCTTCCTACGGTGATGGTGGACATTTACCAGAGTTACTTAAAGGGCGATATGGAGCAGGCCAAGAAGGCGCAGAATTCTATTGCTAAAATCCGTGACTGCTTCAAATACGGCAATCCCAACTCTGTGGTAAAATGTGCTACCAACTTAATCGGACAGCCCGTAGGCCCGTGCAGAAAGCCGTTTGGCATTCTGTCAGAGGAGGCTGTGAAGGGAATCCGGGAAACGATTGATACTTACTACGCTGAGTATAAAAACAAATAAAAAAGGGGTGGAAAAATGAGGATCATAGGAATTACCATGGGTGACCCGGCCAGCATCGGACCGGAGATTACAGCCAAGGCATTGTCAGACCCGGCAGTATACGAAAGGTGTAAACCGCTGGTAATCGGGGACGTGCCGGTGATGGAGGAGGCTCTTAAGATTACGGGTCTTTCCGGAAAATTGAAAGTCCACGGCGTAAAGAATGTGGAGGATGCACGGTTTCAGTACGGCACCATAGACGTGTATGACATGGGCGTGGTGGATATAAAGGAACTGAAACGGGGAGAGGTCTCTGTCATGGCCGGAAATGCAGCGTTTCAGTATGTAAAGAAGGTCATTGAGCTCGCCATGGAGAAGAAGATTGACGCTACGGTGACCAATGCACTGAACAAGGAGGCCATGAATCTGGCAGGCCATCATTTCTCAGGACATACGGAGATCTATGCGGAGTATACGGGAACGAAAAAGTATACCATGATGCTGGCCCATGAGAATTTAAGGGTGGTTCATGTGTCTACCCATGTGTCTCTTCGGGAAGCCTGCGACAGGGTGAAGAAGGACCGGGTATTGGAGGTAATCCGTATTGCAGACCAGGCATGTAAGAAACTGGGAATCGCTCAGCCGAAAATCGGTGTTGCCGGACTGAATCCTCACAGCGGGGAAAACGGCATGTTCGGAAGGGAAGAGATTGAGGAGATTACGCCGGCTATTGAGGAGGCAAAGGCAGAGGGAATCCTTGCAGACGGACCGGTTCCTCCGGATACCGTATTCTCCAAGGCCAGAGGCGGCTGGTATGACATTGTGGTGGCCATGTACCATGACCAGGGGCATATCCCGTTAAAGGTGGTTGGATTTGTGTACAACCATGAGGAGAAGAAATGGGATGCTGTGGCAGGGGTGAATATTACCCTTGGATTGCCGATTATCCGGGCGTCCGTGGACCATGGAACCGCTTTTGACCAGGCTGGAACCGGACTGGCCAGTGAGTTAAGCTTAGTCAATGCCATGGATTATGCGATCCGTATGGCGGATCAAGAGGCGTAAGGGGTCACGAAAAATAAAAAACAAAAGAGGGGAGTTTTGTTATGGAATACAAGAAATTACCAGGATTAACACCGGATGGAACGATGTATTGGAATGAGGATCTTGGCACCGTGGAGGCTATGATTCCTCCGGGAGGCTACAAGACCGCTCACGGACCGGGGCTTTTGGAGCTGGAAAACGGGGATATCTTATGTGTATGGTTTGCAGGCTCTTTTGAGGGAAATGCGGATGTGAACGTGGTATGTGCCCGGCTTCCCAAGGGAGCGGACAAGTGGGAAGAGACGGTGGAGGTTTCCCATGATCCGGACAGAAGCGAGCAGAACCCGTCCCTGTTTGCAGGGCCTGACGGGAAAGTATGGGCGATTTACACCTCCCAGCTGTCCCGTGTGGAAGGCAAAGACAACATGCAGTTTACCTCTGTGATCCGCTGCCAGAAAAGCAGCGACGGAGGAAAGACCTGGAGCGATTATGAGACTATTTTCCCGGAGGAAGGAAGCTTCTGCAGGCAGCCTATCCAGGTATTGTCAAACGGACGCTGGATCTTCGGCAACTGGATCTGCACGGATTCCGAACTGGGACTTACGGGAGACCCCACCGCCTTCCGCATCTCCGATGATGAGGGAAAGACCTGGAAGAGGGTGGATATGCCAAAGAGCAACGGCGCGGTGCACGCCAATGTGGTAGAGCTGGAGCCGGGGCATCTGGTAGCCTTCATGAGGAGCCGGGCGGCCGACAACATTTACCGCAGTGAATCCAAAGACAACGGCGACACCTGGATGGCTCCGGTTCCCACGGTTCTGCCCAACAATAACTCCAGCATCAGTGCCGTGAAGTTAAAGAGCGGAAGGATTGCCATCGCCTACAATCCTACCTGTACCCCATGTCCTACTCCAGGCATCGCATCCTGGCCAGGACTTCGCTGTCCGGTGGCAGTGGCTCTGTCGGAAGACGGCGGAATCACCTTCCCCATGATCCGTTACATGGAGAGAGGCGAAGGTTACATGGGAGACGAGAATAAGACCAACAACAAGCAGTATGAATACCCCTATATCATGCAGGGAAGGGACGGCAGGCTTCATCTGGCTTATGCTTACAAGGACCGCATCGGCGTGAAATACATGAGCTTTACGGAAGAGGATGTCATGGGCAAAAAGAGAGAGACCGTAGGCCTGTACAATCCTACCTCCGCCAAGGTGCAGTGATATGTATATTCCGCCGAAAGTAAAACCGCTTTGTCCGCCGGAGATGCCACCCAGGTTTGAAGATGTGGTGTACGGGCAGGTGACTCTGGACAACGGACAGCCTTATACCTTAAAACTGGATATCTATCAGTCCCCGGACCAGACGGGAGCCGGTCCCTGTATCGTCTATTATTTTGGCGGGGGCTGGATGTGGGGAGAATATAAGCAGGTAACCCAGAAGGCCGTATACTGCAGAGATCTGGTGCGGATGACAAAAGAGGGCTATACGGTGGTATGTCCTGATTACCGTCTGGTCAGCCAATCCATATTTCCGGCCTGCATCCACGACGCCAAGGCGGTGATCCGTTTCCTGAAAGCCAACGGAGAAGCTTACCATATTGATCCGGACCGCATCGGCGTGCTGGGAAATTCCGCAGGAGGCCATCTGGCCGCCATGGTAGCCTTAAGTTCCGGCTGCAGGGAACTGGAAGGATGCGTGGGAGGGAACCTGGAATACACAAGCGACGTAAAAGCAGCCTGCCTTTTCTATGCTCCGGGGGATCTGGTGGAAAGCCTTAAATCCAACCTGGAAGCTTTAAAAGAACCGTCAAAGGATTTAACCGGTACGGAGATTGAAAATGTGGGAAATGACAAGGCAGGAATCATTCCCGCGCTGATTGTAGGTTATACCGGCCCGGGCCGCACCATGGAGAAATTGGGGCAGGTACTGAAACGGGGGGATACGAAAGACCCGGACTGGCATTACATAGAGCTGATGGAAATGTGCAGCCCCATCCGGTATGTGTCCGAATCAAACCCTCCTGTCTGCCTGTTCCACGGCGGACATGACCCTATCGTACCCATAGAACAGAGTGAAAATCTGTATAAGGCTCTGATTGGGGCAGGGGCGGACGCCACCTATATTTCCTGGTCCTACGGCGGACACGGGCCGTCCTTAGGAGAACAGATTGACCGATTTGCGTATCAATTTTTAAAAGACAGGCTGTAAACGGCTTGATGCCGTAAAACCTTGTCTTGAGATTTTGAATCTTTGCCGTAGGTCTGTGCACTTGCTGCGCTGACCGTACAACGCGCCCAAATGCCTGGCCTTGGCATTTTGTGTGCATCCCCCGGAGGGGTACAGTAACCCCCTTTCATTCATGGTGGTGCCTTTGCAGGGCATGGGGGTTACTATAAAACAGGCCTCCCGGGAAAACCTGCCTGCGTGCCTTAAGGGCCGGTTTTCCGGGAGGACACGAAAGAAAACAAGAAGGAGATTAACAAAATGACAATTCAAATGACACTGGCTCTTGCCATATTGATCATCATGATTCTTCTTATCATGTTTGATGTAATGCCCTTTGGAGCTCCCCCTGTCTTTGCCTGTATTCTGTTGGTGATTACCGGTTTGTCTACGGTGCCGGAGGCATTTGCAGGATTTGCCAATTCAAGCGTAATTATGATTGCAACCTTTATGGTAGTCCTGGCAGGCGTTCAGAAGACCAGGCTTATGGACAAAGTAAAAGAAGCCCTGATTTCTCTGGTAAACAAAGGGGGTTACAAAAGCTATGCCCTCCTGGTTGTTGTAGTTATGTTAGGCGCCAGCCTTGTAGGCGGCGGCAATACGGGTTACTACGTGCTGATTCTTTCTCTGATTTCCACGATTCCGTATACCAAGAAAATGCCTACCTCCAAGCTGATGATGCCTTTGGGATTTGCAACCAACCATCCTCTGTTCCCCTTTAACGTGGCTCTGTATTACGGTGTGGCCAGCTCCGTTCTGGAGACGGCCGGCTACCTGGAGAAGGTCTCCATGGTAAAATTTGCCCTGGTAAACTTTGTTATGGCAGTGGCATTCCTGGTATGGTGCCTGGTTTCCTACAAGCTCCTTCCGGATCACCCCATTGCCGCGGCGGAAGAAGACGCCAATGCCAAGATTGACAAGACAAAGGCAGTGGATATGCCGGCATGGAAAGAGAAGGCTACGGTTGTATTATTCGTTGTCAGCGTAATCGGAATGATGCTTTTGAATACCCTGGGCAATATGGCCTATGCCATTCCCGGACTGGCAGCTATGGTGCTGTTGTTAATCAAGGTTGTTGATTTCAAAGAATTCCGCGAGAATATGTTTGCTCCTGTTATCCTTATGATGGCCGGCGTCATCGGCGTGGCGGATGCTCTGGCAAATTCCGGTTTCACCGCAATGATCGGCGAGGTTATCGCAGGTACCCTTGGAACCAATGTATCTCCGATTCTCATTGTGCTGCTGTTTTCCTTCCTTACCAGCACCTGTGCAACCTTTACCGGCTCCAACATGGGTTCCGTATACATTTTCGCTCCCATTGCCATCGCGGCCTGCATGAGCCTTGGCTTAAACCCCACAGCGGCGGCAGCGGCAGTGGTAGTATCCGGATGGCAGGGCGGCTATATGCCTATCGACGGAATGCCTGCCATGATTATGGGTATGGGCAAATACAAACTGCCGGAGTTCTGGAAGTTCTCGGTGCCTATGTATCTCATCCGGATTGTGGCCTTAAGCGCGGCGGCAGTTATTATTTTCCCGATGTAGTAAAAGAAAATCGATTCCGGATATCTGGCAGGGGGCATAAACTGTCCCATGCCGGTTCCGGAATAACATAAGAGGAAAAGCCATATGAAAATGTATAGCTATGTTTCCACAAGGGCCGGCTGTGACCCCTGCAGAACCATTTACCTGTGCGCCCCGGCGGCGGAAGCCGCCACAGAAGAAGCTGCCCGCGGGTTTGCCATCCGTACCGGATGGCAGGCCCTGGCAGAGGAGCGGGGAGCGGTTCTTGTAGTTCCCCTTGTGTCCGGCAGCTGGGCGGACATGCCGAAAAACCTTTTGCTGGATCTTTACAGGGAGACCCGCAACGGGTTTGAAACCAGAAGCGGCCAGGCAATCTGGGGAAGGAGCGGCCGGCTGTGGTGTTGGGAGACCATGCTGTATCTGGCCGGGTATGGGGACGGCGCCGTGTTTGCCGGAAATGTTCTGGCAGCCTGTCCCAACATGTTTGCCGGAGCCGCTCTTATAGACGGAGTGCCGGATGACTACACGGAAGGGGAAAAAATCTCAAACCACTGGCTGGTTCCTGACGTTAGGGAATCCTATCACCGGTTCAACTGCCAGATTCCTGTGCACCTGTGGATGATTCAAAAACAGGGTTCCCCTGCCTCCCTGGCTGAGGCTGCCAGAGATTATTTTGGGCAGAGTTATGGGGAATGGGAAGAATTCCAGGTTGCCACAGGAGCCTGGCATGGGACGGTGACCGCTTCAAAAGCCAATCCGGCCTGTCAGACCCGGATTCTCTATGGGGAGGTTAAGCCGGAAGATAAGAATCTGAGCCGGATGGTTATGACAGAGTGCTTCGAACATGTGATACGCTGGAAAAACAGTCCTGACGGCACCCTGGCCCTCATAGACAGCAAAGAAGAGTTTTACGCCTCCTCACGTTTTATACGTCGCAGGGCGGCGGCAGGAGGGAACGAGTATGATTATTTCGTGCATCTGCCGGAGGGAAAGTCAAAAGAACAGGCAAAAGGCCTTCCGCTGGTGTTTACGGTTCACGGAAGAGGGGAGCCGGCCTGGATGTTTACGGTGAAAAACGGGTGGGATACCCTGGCAGATGAAACGGGAGAGTTTATTCTGGTTTCTCCGGATTCTCCAGGAAATATCTGGTTTCTTCCCAGGGACGGTATGGTATTTCCAAGGATTGTCCATGATATGGCAGAGGAATTCGGAATTGATGAGAGCCGGGTTTACCTTACCGGATTTTCCAACGGAGGGATGATGGTGAGGGAGACGGCCGTCAGGTATCCGGAAGTGTTTGCAGCATTTTCCGCCTGGAATGCCCCTGTTGGAAATACGGGGGCGATGATGAAAGAGGATTCCGGTGTCATGGCTCCGGAATATGACAGGGAGTTTACGGAAATTTTGGACAGGTTTCTGGAAAGCGGCTATGAGATGCCCTGCAGTTTTATTTTTGGAGATAAGGACAGGGCGGCGGTTATGGAAAAGGACCTGATGATAAAACCCATGGTTCAGGCAAACCGCTGTGTCTCCATGACATGGGAAGAAGAGGAAGGGCATGCTGCAGCGTATCACAAAAATGCTCAGGGGAATACTATGGTTGCCGTCACGGTGATGAAGGATATGCCTCACGGAGCAATCCGGGAAGAAAGCCGGTTTACCTGGCAGTTTCTGAAACAATTTCATCGAAAAAATAGATAAAATTTTTAAAACGACATAAGAGGAGGAAAGACTATGCTTATTCCCGTATTGCTGTTTATTGTCGGTTTAGTATGTCTGATTAAGGGCGGAGACTGGTTTGTGGACGGTTCCACAGGCATTGCCCGCAAATTTCACCTGCCGGAGCTTTTAATCGGAGCCACGGTGGTTTCCATCGGTACGACCCTGCCGGAGGTCATGGTATCTACCACATCGGCGCTTACAGGCCATGGAGAGATTGCCTACGGCAACGCCATCGGTTCCATTATCTGCAACACTGCTTTGATTGCCGCCATTACCATTACGGTAAAGCCGGGACCAGTGAATAAAAAGACCCTTAAGACTCCGGTTTTGTTCTTTTTCACCGCCGCGGTTATCTATGCGGCAGTGGCCTATTTTACCGGTTATTTCAGCAGAATCGTCGGATTTGTTATGCTGGGAATGTTCATCGCCTATATGGTGGCCAATGTCCTGCAGATGAAAAACAATCCTTCGGAGGAGGAAGAAGAGGGGGAGGAAGGGGCAGAAGGTTCCATCACGAAACATATGGTTTTTCTGGTAATCGGGGCCATATTAATAGCCGTGGGAGCCAATCTTCTGGTAAACAACGGAACCCTGATTGCCCAGGGACTGGGAGTGCCGGAATCCGTAATCGCCCTTACCTTCGTGGCCCTTGGCACATCTCTTCCGGAACTGGTGACGGCCATCACCTCCCTTGTGAAAGGACACGGAGCCCTTTCCCTGGGAAACGTAATCGGCGCCAATGTATTTAACCTGGTATTGGTATCCGGTGTTTCGGTTACCCTGTCTCCTTTCAGCGTTCCCCAGAATTCCGTGCTGTTTGGCCGCAATGCTTCTCTGGTGCTGGATATTCCGGTTATGTTTGCGGTAATGCTTTTGATGACCGTACCGGCGCTGGTTCGGGGAAAATTGTCCAGAATGCAGGGAATTCTGCTTCTGCTGATTTACGCAGTATTCTGCACCATTCAGTTTACGCTGTAGACGAAACTGAAGTAAATGAGAGGAAGGATCCATTATGATTATTGATTCGATCCATAATATTATGAAATATGAGGCTTTGCTTCCTAACCTGAAGGCAGGGATGGAGGCAGTGCGCGGCCTGACAGAATTAGAGACAGGGCGGTATGAGTTCCCGGGAGGATATTTTATGGTTCAGAAAGGCACTACCCGCCCTATGGAAGAAGGAACCTTTGAAGCCCACAGAAAGTACATTGACGTGCAGATTCTGATGGAGGGCAGCGAGGAAGTGGCGTGGGAGGATATCCGCAATCTGGTAACGGTGGTTCCCTATAATCCGGAGAAGGATGCACAGCGCCTTACGGGAAACAAAGAGCATGTGATGAAGATTACAAAAGATATGTTTTATGCTGCCTTTCCTGAGGACGGCCATCAGCCGGTGGCGCATACTAAAGAAGAGCAGA